>JALYXK010000177.1 GCA_030947145.1 Actinomycetota bacterium | reverse complement strand
CGGCTTCGGTCGAGACGATCAGCACGTTGCAGCGTGCCTTATGCGAAATCTCGTTCGGCACGCTGCCCAACAGGCGCTTGGCGCCGTGCATGCCGTGGTTGCCGACGACGATCAGATCGGCGTCGACGTCCGCCGCGACGCTGAGCAGCGCGTCTGCCGGGTCCTTCTTGACCGCGTGCGTGGTCACTTCCAAATCACCCTTCAGCCGCGCCGAGGCGGCCGTCTGGCTCAGCGTCGATTCGACGGTCGAATCGGGCAGCGGCGCCCATACCGTGGCCGCGCCCTCGGGAGCCCCCGCGATCTTGGCCCCGCGCAGCGGTTCGTAGGCGGATACCACGTGGAGCTGTGCGCCGAGCGCTTTGGCGAGACGGACGGCTTCGTCGACCGCGCGGTCGGCACGTTCTGAGCCGTCGGTTCCGACGACGATCGATTCGCCCATTCGGTGGTTCTCCTTACTCTCTTTGCGTTGGCTGGATCATTTCATCAACGGGCCGAGCCTGTCCTGCAGCGCTGCGGCCGCCGCTCTCGCGTCGGCGGCCAAGCGCGCGATCACGTCGGCCGCCGGGGCCTCCGAAGCCAGGCTGTGAGCTTGGCCGGCGAACAGGTTGAGCGCCTCCGGATTGCCGGCCGCCCGCGCCGCCGCGCGGATCGGGCTGGTGAGATGGTGCACCTCGGGGTAGGCGCGCGGCGCGGCCCCGCCGTGCTCGCGCATGAAGCGGTTGACCACGCCTCTGGCCTGGCGACCACTGTAGGCGCGGGTGAGAGCGGTTGGATCGGACGAGCGCAGCGCCGCGCGATGCGCCGGCGCGGTCCCGGCCTCCGGAGTCAGCATCAGCGCCGTCCCGACCTGCGCGGCGGCCCCGGCGGCCAGCACAGCAGCGATCGACGCGCCGTCGGCGATCCCGCCTGCGGCCACGAGCGGGAGCCCCAGGGCGCGCCTGACCAGCCGCAGGAGCGCCAGCAACCCCAGATCCTCGTTGTCTCCGGCGTCGGCGAAGTAGCCGCGGTGACCGCCGGCCTCGAAGCCCTGCACGACCACGGCGTCCGCGCCCGCCCGCTCGGCCTCCAGCGCCTCGGTGGGGCTCGTGACCGTGACCCAGGCCTCGCAACCGGCGGCGCGCAGACGATCGAGCACCGCTCGAGTTGGGCAGCCGAAGGTGAACGACACGACCGCGACTTGCTCTCGCGTGACCAGTTCCAGTTTGGCCTCCAGGTCGTCGTCATCGTGCCGCGGCGCTCCGAGCTCGACTCCGAAGTGCTCGGCCTCGGCCTGGAGTTCGGCGGCATAGCCGCTCACTAGCGCAGGATCGGCGAGCGGGGCCGGCGCAGCGAAGATGTTGACGCCGATGGGCTCGCCGGTCAGCGCCCGCAGGGCATGGAGGTCCTCCTGCACCGTCTCCGCGCGCTTGTAGCCGGCCGCCAGGAACCCCAGCCCGCCCGCGTTCGCAACGGCGGCCGCGAGCGCCGGCGTTGAGGACCCGCCGGCCAGCGGGGCCTGGACGATCGGGAGACGGAGCTGGTCTAGCAGCACAATTCGACGATACCTCCCCGGCCGGGCCGTGGCCCGGCCGGGGCCCCGGTAGAACTACCCCAACTGGAAGCCTGAGACCGCAAAGGAACCGTCCATGCCCGACCGTCCGCCGTTGCCGCCCTTCACCCGCGAGACCGCCGTACAAAAGGTGCAGGCCGCCGAGGACGCCTGGAACACGTGTGATCCCGAGCGCGTCTCGCGCGCCTACACCGAGGACTCGGTCTGGCGCAACCGCGATTCGTTCGTCACCGGCCGCGCCGAGATCGTCGCGTTCCTGACGTCGAAGTGGCAGGGCGAGCTGGAGTACGCGCTGCGCAAGAACCTCTGGAGCTTCGATGGCAACCGGATCGCCGTGCGCTTTCAGTACGAGTCCCGCGGTCGCGACGGGCGCTGGTGGCGCAGCTATGGCAACGAGCTCTGGGAGTTCGACGCGCACGGCCTGATGGCGCGCCGCGAGGCCAGCATCAACGACCTCGCGATCGACGAGTCGCAGCGGCGCATCTTCGGTTCGCGGCCGGAGGATCAGCGCGACGTGGAGTCACCGCTAGCTTGACCCGGCGCTGGCGGTGACGAGCGGTCTGCCCCGGGTGGCAGGCGGTGATCGACTATTCGAGCAGGCCTTTTTCCCGCAGCTCGGCCAGTGCTGCGTCGGTCTTCTCCAGGCCGTCGGGCTGCAGAGCCCGCAAGACGGCGGCGGTCTTGCTGAACTGGACCTGGCGGTAATCGACGACCTGGAGGTGGTTGCCCCATGGGTCGGTGAAGTCGACCGAGCCCTGGTCCTGAACCGTCAGGCCTGCGCGCTTGAGACCGGCGCGAACGGCCTCCTTGTCCTCCACGACCAGGCCGAAGTGCCGGGCCTCGTCGGCCGGCTGGGTCCGCCCCGCGGCCAGCGCGATGAATTGATCGCCCAGGTCGATGAAGGCCATGCTTCGGCCGGCCCGTCCTCGCAGCTCGAACTCGAATAGGTCCCCATACCAGGCGAGGGCCTCGTCGATGTCTCCGACCTCGAGCGCCACGTGATTGATGCCGATGATGCGGGTCATGGCCCAAAGCCTACGCTCGAGTCGACGTCATCAAGTCAAAGCTGTGCTTTGACCTGCTGAAGGACATCAAGCACTGGCAAAGATCAACCTCCGCGGCTAGCGTCGCGCGCATGGAAACCACCCCGCCCGCCCAGGGCATGAAGACCGAACTGAAGGTCGTCGATGCCGCAGCCTTCTCGGTTGGGCTGATCGGGCCGGTGGGCGCGATCGCGCTGTTGGGTACGGGCGCCGCGGCGATCATCGGACGCGGGGTGACGCTCTCCTTCGTCTTCGCCAGCGTCGGCGTCTCGCTGGTCGCTTACTGCTTCATCAAACTCTCGCAGCACATCTCCCACACCGGCTCGGTCTATGCGCTCGTCGGCGTCACCCTGGGGCCCCGGGCCGGTTTCTTCGCCGGCTGGGCGCTGATGGGCGCCTACATCGCCATCGGCTGCGGCTCGACTATCGAGATTGGCCTCTTCGGCGGCCAGTTCCTGGAAAAAACCGGGATCTTGAGCACCCACCAGTGGTGGTGGATCGCGCTGGTCGGGCTAGCGGGCGTGTGCTCGCTCGCCTTCACCGAGATCCGCATCATTACCCGCTCGCTGCTGGCCTCGGAGGTTGTCGGTGCGGTCCTGGTGACGCTGCTCAGCGTGGTCATCCTGGCCCGACTGATCTTCAGCCACGGTCCCACCGGGCAGACCTTCAACGCCCACTTCCTCCAGCTCCCGAAGGGCGGTGGGATCGGCACCGTGGCCAAGGCGGCGGTGTACGGGTTCCTGGCCTTCGCCGGATTCGAGGGCGCGGCTGCCCTCGGCGAGGAGACCACGAATCCCAAGACCGAGATTCCGCGCGCGATCAAGGTTGCGGTGATCGTCGTCGGCGCGTTCTACCTCCTCACCGCCGCCGCCCAGTCACTGGGCTACGGCACGGACGCCAAAGGCGTGGACGCTTATGTCAACGGCCTGCCGTTCGGCGACCTGGGCAAGGCGTATCTGGGCTCGGTGTACGCGGACATCCTGAACCTGATGGCCACGATCAGTCTGTTCGCGATTTCGCTGGGCGTGGCCAGCGGGGCGGCGAGGATCATGTTCGCGCAGGCCCGCGACGCTACCGGTAAGCGGACCGGCCTGGCCGGTCTGTCCAAGCACGGGGCCCCGGCAGCCGCCCTGGTCGTCGTGTTGGCCATCATCGGCATCGACCTCATCGGCCAGCAACTCGCCGGCACGAACGTGCTCCACGCGACGTTCTACGCGCTCCAGGTCGGCACCGTCCTGCTGCTCGTGGCCTATGTGTTGGCCACCGTCGGCGCGATCCGCTTCCTGTTCTTCAAGGGTGAGGCGAAGGCCCCGATGTGGCAGGTCGCGATCCCAGCCCTCGGCGGCGCATTCGTCCTCTACACGATCTACCGCAACGTCTTCGTCGGACAGGTGGGGGCATTTGCCCACCTGCCGTGGATCGAGCTCGGCTATCTGGTCGTGGGCCTGGCCGTCGTGATGGTGGCGCCGGGCCTGGCCGGCCGGGTGCGGGTCGGCATGGCCGCCACCGCCGGGACGTGACGCGCCTCGCCGCTCAGCAGCTCGCCCCGGCGATCGGCGACCTCCAAGCCAACCGGACACTGGCCCTGGCCGCAATCCGGGAGGCAGTTTCGGCCGGAGCCGACGTGGTCGTGCTGCCCGAGCTGATCACCTCGGGCTACATGTTCTCCTGCACCGAGGAGGCGGCAGCGGCGGCGATCGGCGCCGACCACGAGATCCTGCGCGAATGGGCGGCGGAGGCCGCGGCCGCCGACATCGTGCTCGTCGGCGGGTTTTGCGAGCTCGGTGAGGACGGCGGCGTGTACAACAGCGCCGCCGTGCTCGACTCCACCGGACTGCGCGCGATCTATCGGAAGCTTCACCTGTGGGACGGCGAGAAGCTGATCTTCACCCCGGGCGCCGAGCCGCCGCCGGTGATCGACACGCGGGTCGGCCGGGTCGGCGTGATGATCTGTTATGACCTCGAATTTCCCGAGCTCACGCGCTCGGTCGCGCTGGCCGGCGCGCAGTTGCTGGTCGTGCCGACGAACTGGCCGCTGGTGCCGCGGCCGACCGGGGAGCGGCCGCCGGAGGTGCTGATCGCGATGGCCGCCGCCCGGGTCAACCGGATGGCGGTTCTCTGCGCCGACCGAGTCGGCCCCGAGCGCGGCATGGAATGGACGGGAGGGGCGACGATTGTCGGGGTCGACGGATGGGTCGCCGCCGAGTCCCGCCAGCCGGGACTGCTCAGCGCCGACATCGACCTCGAGCCGGCCTTGGACAAGCGACTCACCGATCTTGCCGACGCGTTCGGCGATCGCCGCCCCGAGCACTACGGCGGCCTCACTCGGTAGCCAGCCGCCCGGCGACCCCCCGCGCCCACTCGTCGACCAGATCGAGGAGGGTCAGGGTCCCGGGCGAGACCTGAGCGCCGTGGCGGGTGATCAGAGCGAAGAAGTCGTAGAACGGGTCGGCGAAGGCGACGCTGGAGAGCCCGGGCGGGACGCGGGCGGCGCGCAGCACCGCTCGGGCCGCGATCGTGTCGCCGAGACCGCGGCCGACCAGCTGCAGCGCCGTCTCGACGTGCTCGACCTCGATCCTGGCCTCGACCACGATGCCGGCGGCCTGGGCCCGGGCGGCGAGCTGACGGCGGGTAGGGTCCTCGAAGCCGTGGCTGGTGTCATAGAGGATCAGCGGCGCCCGCCCCAGCTCGTCGATGCTCATCGGTGCGCGTGTGCGCTCCGCGTCGGCGCTAATCAGCAGCACCTCGTCGCGAAACAGTGGCTGCACCTCGAGGAGGGCGTCGTCGACGGGCAGGACCACGATTCCCGCCTCGACCTCTCCGTCACGTACGGCCAGGGCGACTCCTGCCGAGTTCTGGCCGGGCAGGAGCAGACGTGTGTCGGGATCGGCGGCGCGGAACCGTGCGGCCAGGTCGGCGATGTCGTAGTAGGGCGCGTTGCGGAACGTCCCGACCGTGATGACGCGGTCGCGCGGGGCCTGGCGGCGTCCGACTGACGCCAGCGCGTCCTCCGCCGCTCCGGTGACCCGCTCGGCGTGGCTGAGGAAAACCCGTCCGGGACCGGTCAGCGTCAAGCCGCGTCCCGCCCGGGCAAACAGCGAGACGCCCAGCTCGCGCTCGAGCCGCCTCACCTGGTCGGACACGGCGGGCTGCGTGCAGTGCAGCATCCGGGCGGCGGCGTTGAACGAGCCGAGTTCAGCGGCGGTTCGGAAGTAGAGGAGCTGCTGGAGCGTCAAGGCAGGGCTTTGAGCAGGTGAAAGAAGTCTAAGCGTAGTTTTCTGCTCGAGGGGGATTTAGGCTCGGCCGGTGAGCCATCCGTTGTATTTGAAGTCACCGTCGTTCACCGCGTCCCTCGGCCCGGATCCGGCCGTCTCCGAGCGCGTCTCCGAGATGCTGCTGCGCATCGAGCGCGATGGCGCCGACGCCGTGCGCGCCTATTCGCGTGAGCTCGACAACTGGGATCCGCCGAGTTTCGAGGTCGGCCCCGACCAGGTCCGCGCGGCCAGCGCCGTGCTGCCGGCCGCGCTCAAGGACAGCATCGCCTTCGCCCAGTCGCAGATTGCCAACTTCGCGCGCCGGCAGCGCGAAACGTTGACCGACTTCGAGGCGGAGACGCTACCCGGCGTTTTCCTGGGTCAGCGCCAGGTTCCGGTGCATTCGGTGGGCTCCTACTGCCCGTCGGGCCGCGTGCCGATGCTGGCCTGCGCTTTCATGACCGTGCTCGTACCGAAGATCGCCGGCGTCGCTGAGGTGAGCGTCTGCTCGCCGCCGCGTCAGGGCACGATCCATGCCCCGACCCTCCACGCGATCGCCACTTCTGGCGCCGACCGGATCTTCGCGCTCGGCGGGGTCCAGGCCCTCGCGGCGATGGCCTTCGGATTCGAGGGCATCGGTCCGGTCGACATGATCGTCGGCCCGGGCAACGCGTTCGTGGCCGAAGCCAAGCGCCAGCTCTTCGGCCGCGTCGGGATCGACCTCCTGGCCGGGCCCTCGGAGATTGCGGTGATCGCCGACGACACCGCCGACCCCGAGCTCGTCGCCGCGGACCTGCTCGCCCAAGCCGAGCACGGCCCCTCCTCGCCCGCCGTCCTGATCACCACCTCCGAGTCGCTCGGCCGCGCGGTGATCGATGAGATCGCCGTCCAGCTCGACGACCTGCACCGGGCCGGCGGGGACGACACGGTCCGCCGAGCGTGGACCGATCACGGCGTCGTGATGGTGGCGCGGGACCGCGAGCACGCCGCGGATCTGGCCGACGAGCAGGCTACCGAGCACCTCGAGGTCCACACGGCGCAGGACGCGTGGTACTTCGAGCGTCTGCGCAACTACGGCTCGATCTTCCTCGGCAGCCGCGCGACCGTCGCATTCTCCGACAAGGCGATCGGCACCAACCACACGCTCCCCACCGGGCGCGCCGCGCGCTACACGGGCGGCCTGTCCGTGGCGAAGTTCCTCAAGACGCTGACCTACCAGCGCATCGACAGCGACGAGGGCGTCCGCGCCGTCGCCCCCCATGTCGCCGAGATTTCGCGCGCAGACCTCATGCCCGCCCACGAGGCCAGCGCGGTCAAGCGTCTGGCCCGAGTGAGATGAAGTCGGCAGAGGATGCTCGAGCGCGCGGTCAGCCGGGGCGGTCGCCTGGCGTCTGTTGCGCTGGATGTGCGCGTACCCTCGCGGGGTGAGCTACGCAAAGGACCCACGCGTAGACGCCTACATCGACGCTTTGCCGCAGTGGCAGCAGGCGATCTGCCAGCGTGTGCGTGACCTGGTTCACGCTGCGGATTCTCAGGTCCAGGAGACGATCAAGCGCAGGGTGCAGCCCTACTTCGTGCTCGAGGGCAACATCTGCGCGCTGCTGGCCGCAAAGGACCACGTCAACGTCTTTCTCTATGACGGCGGGATCGTGCCAGACCCGGAACGCATCATCACCGGCGGCCACGACAACAAGACCGCGCGGACCGTCGCGATCTACGAGGACGGAGCGATCAACGAATCGGCGATGGCGGCGATGTTCGGCCAGATCGTCGCCAACAACCGGGCTGGCGGCTGGCGCAAGCTTCAAGACCGGCCGAGGTGACAGGCGACGCCACCACCGATCCCAGTGACCTGGGTCGGCACCTCATCCCCCGCCGGATTTGGCCTCGCTAGTCCGCGTCAGCCGCTGGCGCCGGAGTTGGCGCGATCGGGTTCTCATGGGGCGGCACCGCGGGCGCCGGTGCGGCTGAACCATCGCCTTGGGAGGCGCTGCCTGGCTGCTTGAGAGCTTCCGCCGCGGCCTTCGCTTTCTCCTTGAGGCTCCCCTTTCCCTTGGCGGCGTCGGCGACCTCCTGCATGTCTTGCTTTAGCGCCTGGACGCCGCCGCGCTTATCGATCGCCTGCTTAGCGATCCTGGCCATGCGCTGATACCTCATAGATGATCCTTTCACGAGTCCTTGGACCGGCACAGTCGAGGACAAAGGG
>JALYXK010000135.1 GCA_030947145.1 Actinomycetota bacterium | reverse complement strand
TGGCCATCGCCGCCGACTCGCCGGCGGCGATCACCCGCCGCCTCGACGTCGACGTGCTCGCCGGCGCCGACGGCGAGGGGGCCTGGCTGATCGTGCCCGACCCCGAGGGTCCCGGTCGCGCCGCCTCGATTTCCCGGGCCGTCGGGGCCAGCGGCGTCGTCTCGGCGCTCGGCCCCGCATTGCCGGCGGGCGAGGCCTCGCGGTCGCTGCGGTGGGCGCGGCTAACGCTCGGCCTGGTCCAGCGCGGAGCGCTGCCGGCGCAGGCGCCGACCCGCTGCAGCGAGCACCTGGCCACGGTGATCGTGCTCCAGGATCGCGATCTGGCCCGGGCGCTCGTCGCCCGGCGGCTGGCGGCGCTAAACGCGCTCCCGGAGCACGAGCGCGCGCGGCTGACCGAGACGCTCGAGGCCTGGCTCGCGCACCAGCGCCGCACGCCCCAGATCGCGGCGGCGCTGCACGTCCACCCGCAGACCGTCCGCTACCGAATCCGCCAGCTCCGCGAGCTGCTCGGTGACGCCCTCGACAGCTCAGAGGGAAGACTCGAGCTCGAGCTCGCGCTGCGAGCGCGCCGCGGCTTGAACTGATCCGGGCCGGTGATCAGGGGGTCTGGGGGAGTCCCAGGGCGCGGGTCAGCGCGAGGTCGACGGTCTTCAGCCCCGCGGAGTGCTGGACCAGACTGGTCGCCGCCTTCCGCGCGCGCGCAGCGTCGTTCGATCCTGTGGCCGCGGCGACGGCCTCCAGGTCCCCCGCCACGGATCCGAAGGCGGTGATCAGCTCATCCAGCCTGCCCTTGTATCGAGGCGGGGGGTTGAGCTTGCGCAGCTGGGCCTGCTGCTGCACCGTACGCGCCGCCAGTCCTTTGAACTCGGACCCCAGCTCGGCGTTGGACTTCTTCGACGCGCCCTGGATCGCCGCTCCGAGCGATCTGCCGAGCGCCGTGAACTGAGCCTTGTCCTTCGCGAAGCCGGTCTTGAAAGCGCTCAGGCTGGGCGCGGGGGTGTTGGCCTTCGACCGGTGGGAGGTGTGACCGCTGGAACTGCTGCTGCTGCTGCCGCAGGCGGACAGCGATAGCGCCGCCAGGGCCAGCGCGGGGATGGTCGAGCGATTCGGCATGCAGGATCTCCTTCGCGCCGCTCTGCGGCGCCCGGTCGGGGGGCGGGTCCTATTTTGTCGATCCGGCGGGGGAAAGGGCGAGCGATAGGATCGCCGCTGAGGAGACTCTCACCAAGACGGACGGCCGTTGTGGCTGGGCTCGGAGTCCGAGTCGCTGGCCGGCAGCTGGGCGGGGGCGTCGGCCGCCGTGTCCGGCGCATCGTCCAGCGGCAGGCAGACGCGGCAGAAGTCCTCGCCGAACGGGGTCAGCCGAATGCTGCGCTGCACCGTCTTGGCTCGCGTCGTGTCCTTGATCGCCTTCATCACCTCGGGCTGGGCCTCGAGCACCTGATAGGCGATCGGGTCCCCGAGTGGCTCCTCCGAGAACGAGATCAGACCGAGACGGAAGAGGTTGTTGAGATAGGCGGCGACCCGGTCGCGATGGCGCAGGCCACCCTGGGCTCCGATCATGTTCAGACCCGGGGCGATCAGCTGGGATCCCACGCCGATCAGGTTGGAGGCGCGCACATCGACCGAGGCCTGCGGTCCGCTGATCGCCAGCAGCCGCAGGATCCGGCCCTCGTCGGGCACCAGCTCGCTGAGGATCCGGGCGTAGGCGGGATGGGCCTCCGCATCGAAGTTGACGTCGGCGGCCTGGCGCAGCAGCTCGCGGCCCTGGGCGCGCAAGGCCTCTTCCGCGCGCCCGTCCGGGGCACCGGGGCCCGGAGCCAGCTGCTGGACCCGGCCGTCGAGGTCGGTGATCCCCAAGAACTCCCTGGCGTAGGCGCGCAGGCCGCTGGAGACGTCCTCGACGAGCTGGGCGGCCGCCTCCGGGTCGGTCGCGGCCCGAGCCAACCGGCCGCCGACCTGGAGCGAGGTCTCCAGTCCCCACGCGGCCACTCGCAGCCAGGCCTCGGCGGCGACCCGGGCGACGGCGGGAACGGCCTCGATCGTCGCCTCGGCGCGCCCCGGCCTCGACTCCCCGGCCTCGGCCGGCGGGGTATCGTCGAGCGCCCCAGCCTCGATCGGGTCCGTGGGGTCACTGGGCGGCGGGATGCGCTCCTCGGGGGCGGTGGGCGGCGGGCCGAGCGCCTCGGGCTCATCTCGGAGGTCCTGTGAATCCGGATTATTGGTGGGCACGGTCATCCGAGGATCGGGGGCTCAGCCGGCGATGTCAACCGAAGATCGCCAGATGGACCAGCCCACCGGCAAAGCCGAGCACGGCGCCGTGGGCCAGTAGCAGCCATTCGTCCTCGCGCGTGGCCGTGCGCAGCATCTGACCGAAGTCCTTGGGTGCCATCTCTCTCATCCGCTCGGTGATCAGCTTACGCATGGCGGCGCTCTGCGTGCGACTGAACTCCGGGTCCGACAGGGGGACCATCATCGTCTCGACCGGCTCCTGGGCCAATGAGCGCCGGATCGCGTCGTACTCGCGCGATCCGATCGCGACGCGCACCGCCTGACGCGCCGGCCCGATGGCGCGATCGATCGCGGGCTTCATCGACGCCTCGATCAGGGCCCGCGTCCGGTCTGATTGCGGGCCGTGCAGCAGCTCGTTGCCGAAGTTGGCCACCGTCACGATCTCGTCGGCCACGATCCGCGCGTATACCTCGGCCACCTCCGGCTGACGGCGGATGAACAGCCCGTGAAGACGGAACGGACCGAAGCGGCGCGGCTCCGCGGGCTCGTAGATCATCCACAGTGCCATCCAGTTGGTCACGTAGCCGACCAGCACCCCGAGGATCGGGAGCAGCCACCACGAGACCACGAAGTGGGTGAGCGCCGCCACCGGGATGCCGAGCACGAACCCGAAGAAGAACCCGAAGTTCTGGATGAACTTGAGCTCGCGGCGGCCCATGTCGAGGAACACCCGGTTGGCCAGCTCGGGGTCAAAGCGCTTGATCACCATCAGCTTGACGTCGACGAGCTGATCGATGTTCTCGGCGATCTGCTCGGTCAGCTGAGAGACGATCTCGGGAAGCTGCCGCTGCACTCGCTGGTGCACCAGCTCGCGCAGGCCCTCGGGCAGCTCCGCCCACAACCGCGGATGCTCGCGGGCCATCACCCGGTCGACGATCTCCCGGATCTCGCCGCGGGTGCCCGAGACGATCTGCTCGGCGATCCTCTCCGGATCGAGTTGCTGGAAGAACTCGCGCGGGGTACCGAGCTTGGCGATCCCGCTGTCGACGGCCAGGCTGCCCATCTTCGCCGCGCGGGAGGGGACGATCCCCTGCCAGCCGATGCCCCCGATCATGATCCCGGGGACCTGCTGGAGCCGGTGGGGCAGCACGCGGGCGAGCCCCTGGATCCAGGGGGCGCGGACCCCCTTGAAGTGCACCGGGTAGAACAGCATGAGCACGCCGGTCCAGTTCGTCACGTACCCGATCACGCCCGTGAAGAAGGGGACCGTGATCAAAGCCAGGGTGCTGCCGCTCAAGGTGTACGCAACGGTATCCGACGTTGCTCGTCCCGGTAGGCTTGCGCGCCAATGTCCTTCGTGGCTCTCATCACCGGTGCGTCGAGTGGGATCGGCGAGGCGACCGTCCGGCGAGTGGCGCGGGAGCCGGGGGCTCGCCTGGTGCTGGTCGCGCGGCGCGAAGAGCGCCTGCGGACGCTGGCGCAGGAGATCGGCGGCGCGACGGTGATCGCGGTGGACCTGACCGAGCCGGAGGCGCCTGAGCGGGTCAGGGAGATCGTGCAGCGCGAGCACGGCGAGCTGCACCTGCTGGTCAACAACGCGGGGGCGGCCTGGCGCGGGTCCTTCGCCGAGGCCGGCTGGGCCAACGTCGAGCGCCACATGAAGCTGAACTTCGAGGCACCCCTGCGCCTGACCGAGGCGCTGCTGCCACTCCTGCGCCGGACCGCGGCGGCGGACCGGCCGGTCTCGATCGTCAACGTGGCCAGCACCGCCGGACGAGTGTCGCGACCGAACTCGGGCGCATACTCGGCCAGCAAGTTCGCGCTGGCCGGGTGGAGCGATGCCCTCCACGGCGAGGAGAAGCCGCACGGCGTGCACGTGGGGCTGGTGCTGCCGGGATTCGTCAAGACCGACGGTTTTCCGGCGGCCGAATTGCTGGACAAGGCTCAGACTCGGTGGCTGGTGTCCAACCCGGAACTCGTGGCCGAGGCGATCGTCGCGGCCGGGCCCGGAGGCCGGGCCGAGCGCTACGTCCCGCGTGCTTACTGGCTGGCCGCCGCGACCCGGATCGTGCTGCCGGCGCTCGTGCGGCGCGCGACCAGCGGGGGCGGTTTGACCACCGCGACCGCGGCCCAGGAATGACCGGCGCCCGCCGCAACCGCGAGACCACTAACCTACACAGCTGTAACCAAAGCTTCCTAGGAGTAGTCGCAGATGAATTCAAGCGCCCGTCGCGTCGCCGTGCTCGGGGGTAAGCGGATCCCTTTCGCCCGGCAGGACGGCCCCTACGCCAGGGCATCCAACCAGGACATGCTGACCGCGACGCTCGACGGTCTGCTCGGGCAGTTCGGCCTCGAGGGGCAGGCGCTCGGAGAGGTCGCCGCCGGGGCGGTGCTCAAGCACAGCCGCGACTTCAATTTGTGTCGAGAGAGCGTGCTCGGCTCCAAGCTGGGCGCGCAGACGCCCGCCTATGACGTCCAGCAGGCCTGCGGCACCGGCCTCGAGGCCACGATCCTGGTGGCCAACAAGATCGCCTTGGGGCAGATCGACTCGGCGATCGCCGGCGGCGTCGATACCACCTCGGATGCGCCGCTGGCCCTCAACGAGGATCTCCGCGGGGTGCTGCTCGAGGTCAACCGCGCCAAGACCAACACGGGCCGGTTGAAAGCGCTGGCCAAGCTCCGCCCGCAGCAGATCGTCCCGGAGGTGCCGCGCAACGCCGAACCGCGCACCGGCCTGTCGATGGGCGAGCACGCCGCCATCACCGCGCAAGAATGGGGCGTGGGGCGGGAGGAGCAAGACGAGCTCGCGGTGGCGAGTCACCGCCATCTCGCCGCCGCCTACGAGCGGGGCTTTCTCGATGATCTGGTGATGCCCTTCCTCGGCCTGCAGCGCGACCAGAACCTGCGGCCCGACTCGAGCCTGGAGAAGCTGGCCAAGCTGAAGCCGGTGTTCGGCGGTCCGGAGGGCACGATGACCGCCGGCAACTCGACCCCGCTCAGCGACGGCGCCTCGACCGTGCTCCTGGCCAGCGAGGAATGGGCAGCGGAGCAGGGGATTCCGGTCCAGGCCTACTTCACGCAGGCGCAGACCGCGGCGGTGGACTACGTGCACCGGCGCGAGGGCCTGCTGATGGCGCCGGCCTACGCGGTGCCCAAGCTGCTCGCGCGGGCCGGGCTGACGCTGCCGGAGTTCGACTTCTATGAGATTCACGAGGCGTTCGCCTCGCAGGTGTTGAGCACGCTGAAGGCGTGGGAGGACCCGGTCTTCTGCAGCGAGCGGCTCGGGCTCGCCGCGCCGCTCGGGGCGATCGACCGCGACAGGCTGAACGTGGCCGGCGGCTCGCTCGGCGCCGGTCATCCCTTCGGCGCCACGGGCGGGCGGATCGTCGCCGGGCTGGCCAAGCTGCTGCAGGAACGAGGCTCCGGCCGCGGCCTGATCTCGATCTGCGCCGCCGGCGGCCTCGGAGTCACCGCGATCATGGAGGCTCCGTAGCCATGGCTGACCGCTACCAGCAACTGATCAACACGCCGATCGGGCGGATCGTCTCCAAGCAGGTCGGCCTGCCCTCGCCGGTCAAGCTCGACCGCTACGAGCCCGGAGCCCCGGTGATCGCCGGACCGGTGCTGCTCGGCGCGGCCGCCGGCAACCGCCTGGCCAGGTCGATCGTCACCGTCCTGGATTCGGTGGGGGCGGAGCTCCACACCGTGCCGGTTGAGGACCTGCGCAGCGCCGCCGCCGAAGCCGGGCTCGACGCAAAGGTCTTCACTCCCGGGGTGGCGCCGGCCGACCCGACCTTCAAGGCGCTGCTGTTCGATGCCAGCGGGATCGCCTCCAGCGATCAGCTGCGGCAGGCCTGGGCGTTCCTGCACCCGAGCATCCGCCGGGTGCGCCGGAGCGGCCGGGTGATCCTGCTGGGCACCGCGCCGGAGGATTGCTCGGATCCGCACGAGGCGACCGCGCAGCGCGCGCTCGAGGGCCTCGTTCGCTCGGTCGGCAAGGAGGTCGGCAAGGGCTCGACCGCGCAGTTGATCTACGTCGCCCCGCAGGCCGAGGACCAACTCGAGTCGACGCTGCGGTTCTTCCTTTCTCCGCGCTCGGCCTACGTCTCGGCGCAGGTGGTGCGGATCGCCCCGGGCCAGACGCAGCGCGAGCCGATCGACTGGGAGCAACCGCTGAACGGCAAGGTGGCGCTGGTGACCGGGGCCTCGCGCGGGATCGGAAAGTCGATCGCCGAGGTGCTCGCGCGCGACGGCGCCCACGTCGCCGGGCTCGACGTCCCGGCGCTGGCCGCCGACCTGGAGGCGGTCATGTCGTCGATCGGCGGCTCCTCGCTGACCGCGGACGTGACCCACGAGGACGCCCCCGACACGATCGCCACGCACCTGCTCGACGCCCACGGCGGCGTCGACATCGTCGTCCACAACGCGGGCGTAACCGGCGACAAGACGCTCGGGCGGATGACCGAGGAGCTGTGGAGCCGGGTGATCGCGATCAACCTGAGCGCCGAGGAGCGGATCGATGAGGAACTGTTCGCCCGCCAGGTGCTCCGCGAGAACGGACGGATCGTCTGCGTCTCCTCGATCAGTGGGATCGTCGGCAATGCCGGCCAGACCAACTACGCCACCTCGAAGGCGGGGGTGATCGGGATGGTGCAGGCCTGGGCGCCGGAGATCGCCCAGCGCGGGGCCACCATCAACGCGGTCGCCCCGGGATTCATCGAGACTCAGATGACCGCCGCGATGCCGATCACCATCCGGGAGGCGGGCCGGCGAATGAACAGCATGTCTCAGGGAGGGCTGCCGATCGACGTCGCCGAGACGATTGCCTGGTACGCCAGCCCCGCCTCGACCGGAGTCAACGGCAACGTCGTCCGGGTCTGCGGGCAGAGCCTGCTGGGGGCCTGAGCGATGGTGCGCGAACTGCAGAGCTCGCCCGGGATGCTGACGATGTTCGCCCGGGCCGGGGCGGCGATGATCCCCGGTGCCTCCCGGCTCCCGTTCGTCGGCGGCGGCGGGGGCGAGCTGCCGGATCTGACCTATGCGCTGTCCGGGGTGAGTGTCGACCGAGATCGGCTCGCCGCCTACAACCGTGTCTGCGGCTTCTCGCTGCGCAATGCGCTCCCGGCCACGTATCCGCACATGCTGGCCTTTCCCCTGCACCTCAAGCTGATGACCGACCCCAGCTTTCCGTTCGCGGCGATCGGCCTGGTGCACATCTACAACCAGATCACCCAGAAGCGCCCGATCGATGCCGGCGAGCCGCTGGACATCCGGGTCTGGGCGGCCGACCTGGAGCCGCATCCGCGCGGGCGGCAGTTCTCGATCCGTAGCGAGGCGCGGGCCGGTGACGAGCTGGTCTGGGACGCGGCTTCGATCAACCTGCGCCGAGGGGGCGGCGGCGAGCCGGACGCCGCCTCCGGGCCCGAGGTGCCCTCCGCCGAGGACTTGGCGGCCGCGGCGACCTGGAAGCTGCCAGGCGATCTCGGTCGGCGCTACGGATCGGTTTCCGGCGATCTGAACCCGATCCACGTCCATTCGCTCAGCGCCCGTCTGTTCGGGTTTCCCTCGGCGATCGCGCATGGGATGTGGACCAAGGCGCGCTGTCTGGCCGCGCTCGAGGCTCGGCTGCCCGAGGCCTTCAGCGTGCGGGTGGCGTTCAAGCGGCCGATCCTGCTTCCGGCTACGGTCGAGTTCGCGGCGGCCGGAGACGACGACGGAATCCGATTCGGCGTCCGCGATCGCCGCCAGCAGACACCGCATCTCGACGGCAGCGTGAAGTTCGGCTGACCGGCTTAGGCGATCGGGCGACGGAGGCTCGACGCCCCTTCGGTCCGGGGCCGTCTATCGTGAGAGAAGAATGACTACGTTCGCTGAGCTCGGTTTGGCCGGTGACATCCTGGAAGCGATTCAGGACGTCGGCTACGAGTCCCCGAGTCCGATCCAGGAGCAGGCGATCCCTTCGCTGCTCCAGGGGCTCGACGTGATCGGTCAGGCGCAAACGGGATCGGGTAAGACGGCGGCCTTCGGTCTGCCGATGCTCCAATACGTGGACCCCTCGGAGCCGGAGGTCCAGGGACTGGTCCTGACTCCAACGCGGGAGCTGTGCATCCAGGTCACGCAGGCGCTGCGCACGTACGGCAAGCGCAAGGGCGTCGACGTCGTCGCCGTGTTCGGCGGCGCGCCGATCCGCACCCAGCAGGCGCAGCTGCGCGCCGGTGGCCACGTCGTGGTGGGCACCGTGGGCCGGGTCAAGGACCTGATCTCCCGTCACTCGCTGATGCTCCATTCGTGTCGCTTCGTGGTCCTCGACGAGGCCGACGAGATGCTCGACCTCGGCTTCCTCGAGGACGTGGAGAAGATCCTCGCGCTGACCCCCTCGAGCCGCCAGACCGCGCTGTTCTCGGCGACGATGCCGCCGGAGATCCGGCGGTTGGCCGACCAGTACCTGTACGACCCGATCACCGTCAAGGTCAAGACCGCGCATCTCACCGTCGATACGGTCGAGCAGTTCGCGCTCGAGGTCTCCCCGCGGGAGAAGAACGATGCGCTGGTCACCGTGCTCGAGGCGGAGCGCCCAGAGCAGGCGCTCATATTCGTGCGCACCAAGATCCGCTGCGACCAGCTGTACCGGACTCTGCGCGACCGCGGCATGAGCGTGAAGGCGCTCCACGGCGACATGTCCCAGGGCTCGCGCGACGGGGTGATGATCTCCTTCAAGGACGGCCGCGTGCCGTTCCTGGTGGCCACCGATGTGGCCTCCCGCGGGCTCGACATCTCCGGCATCTCGCACGTAATCAACTTTGACGTGCCGACCTCGCCCGATGTCTACGTTCACCGGATCGGGCGGACCGGCCGCGTCGGACGCAGCGGCCGCGCGATCACCTTCTACGAGCCGCGCCAGCAGCGCGACGTGGAGGCGATCGAGCGCCATGCCGGAGTCAAGCTCTCGCCCTGGGTGAAGGATGCGCACGTGGCGCCGACCCCGGTCACGCCAAAGCCACGACGCCACTCCAAGCCGCACGCCCCGGTCAACGGCGATGCCCCCGCTCGTAAGCTGATCGTCGCCGGCGGGCGGGCGGACGGACTCGAGCCTTCGGACATCATCCACGCGATCACCGCGGCCAGCGGCCTCGACGGTGAGGCCGTGCGCAACGTTCAGGTGCTCGAGCGCTTTGCCTTCGTCGAGGTCCCGGCCTCCGAAGCCGAACGTGTGGTGGAGGTCGTCGACGGCACATCTGTCCGCGGTCATACGCTGCGGCTCGAGCCCACGAAGACCTGACCTTCAAACGCCGCCCGTCGGCGTCGATGGTCGTCGCGCTGATCGCCCTGTTCGCCGCCTGCGACGGGGTCGGCTGGCCGCGACCAACCTGCCCGCCAACAGGCGTCGAGGCGGATTGCACGCTGTCGGTGGGCCCGACGGGTAGGGTCCTTATTCATGAGCACAGCCAAGATGCACACGACCATGGGCACGATCGCGCTCGAGTTGTTCGACGAGGACGCCCCCAAGACCGTCGAGAACTTCAAGAAGCTCGCCGGCGACAGCTTCTACGACGGGGTGATCTTCCACCGGGTGATCCCCGACTTCATGATCCAGGGCGGGTGCCCTCAGGGCACCGGCACCGGGGGTCCGGGATACACGTTCGAGGACGAGTTCAATGACCACAAGATCGTGCGCGGCGCGCTGGCGATGGCCAACGCCGGTCCTGACACCAACGGCTCGCAATTCTTCATCGTCACCAAGGACAGCGCGCCGTGGCTCGACGGCAAGCACACCGTGTTCGGTCAGGTGACCGACGGGATGGACGTCGTCGACGCGATCGAGGCGCTGCCCACCGGCGCCCGGGACCGTCCGGTCGACCCGCCGAAGATCGAGTCGATCGAGCTGATCCCGGCTTAGGGCTTCGCGCCGGCCAGGGCCGGATCTTCCTCATCGTCGGGGGATCTACCCGTCGGAAGGAGTGCGAGGATGGGCTGGTGTTGGCGATCGCCATTGCCTTGAGCTCATCCGTCTGCTGGGGCGTATCCGATTTCGTCGGCGGTATCCAGGCGCGCCGCCTGTCGCTGCTGAATCTGATGTTGCTGAGCCAGGCGATCGGATGCGCCTGCCTGATCGTGCTGGTCGCGGCCCGCGGGAGCGCCCCGCCGCATCTGGTCCGGCTGCTGCCCGCGGTGGCGGCGGGCATCGGCGGGGTCGCCGGGCTCGCCGCGTTCTACCGGGCGCTGGCGATCGGCACGATGAGCATCGTCGCCCCGATCTCGGCCACCGGCGTGACCGTCCCCGTCGTGGTGGGGATCGCCTCGGGCGATCGGCCGGCGGCGCTGCAGATAGCCGGGATCCTGGCCGCGGTGGCCGGTGTCGCGTTGGCCAGCCGGGAGCGCTCAGCCGGGTCGGAGCGGCAGATCGCGCGGGCCAGCCTCGGGCTGGCGCTGCTCGCCGCTCTGGGCTTCGGTGGCTACTTCGTCGGCATGCGCTCGAGCGCCCGCGCCGACGTCCTGTGGGCCCTGCTGGCGGCCCGCGGTGCCGGGGTGATCGCACTGCTGTTGGTGATCGGGGTCAGGCGAGAGGCGGTCGGCGCGGGTCGCGACGCGCTGGGAGCGCTGGTGGCGATCGGGGTACTCGACCTCGCCGCCAACGGCCTCTACGCGATCGCCAGCCGCCACGGCGCGCTCAGCGAAGTCGCGGTCGCGGCGTCCCTGTATCCGGTGGCGACGGTGTTGCTGGCGCGCGCCCTGCTGGGCGAGCGCGTGCGCCGTGTCCAGGAAGTGGGGATCCTCGCGGCGATCGCCGGCGTGATCCTGATCGCCGCCGGCTGATCGACGGATCAGCCCCGCCAGGGGGCGAAGGCATTCTTGGAGCCTTCCAGCGCGGGGGCAAGGCCGGGATGGTGGCGCGTGACGACATCGCCGAACAGGTTGTCCTCGACCCAGGCGATGCCTGCCCGTGTGTACACCTCCGGGGTGTAGTCATTGGTGAAGAAGCGGTCTGACTTCAGCCGGCGCGAGGCCATCAAGATGAAGATCCTGAACGCCGTGTCACTGAACCCGAACCCGGGTGGCAACTTCTCGCCGAGCATGCCGACGTGAGTGTCGACCTTGTCGATGTCACCGCTGTACACCTCGCGGATCTGCTCGTTCCATTCCGGGTTGGGCGTCAGGTCCTCGAACTTCTTGACCCGCCCCTTGCGCAACTTCTCGCGGAAGTCGTTATACCGCGGGACGCCGCGTTCCCGGTCGCGGAGGATGTCGATCGTGCCGATGTCGACGTGATCGCCGTTCAGCCGGACGAGGTCACGCAGCGCGTTGGGGTGGTTGTGTAGCGTGATCGCGCCGGGATTGGCGATCCCCAGCGAGTAGATCCAGTCGGTCATGGTGTGCTCGTCGATCACGCCTCGAGTCCCGTGACCCTGGATCGGCGTGAAGTCCGTGTCGGCCAACTTCTCGCCGGTCCGGTGCGAACGGATCTCGTAGTCGTCGGGGACCAGCGGGTGCATCCGGTAGACCGCGACGAACTCGCTGGTGATCGAATACGGCGCGGTGTGATGGTCGAGCGGTGAGCGACGATCCCGCTGATCAGCTCGCCGCTGCCGATGTGGCCGAAGTTTCGCTTGACCCACTTCGGCAGCACGCCATACCAGTTGGTGTTCATCCCGATGTGCAGCGCCGGGTTATCGAGGATTCCGGGCGTCCATTCGACGGTGTGGATCTTGGCGATCAATGCCGAGTTGATCAGCCGGGCCTTGAGGAACAGCCGCTCGTCGTCCCAGCTCGGGTTGTGGCCCTTGAGCATGTCGCAGATCGCGTTGTGCTCATGGGCGAACAGTGTGTGCATCACGCTCAGTCCGACCCACCAGTTGTCGCTGAAGCCGGTCAGGTCGACGCCCTGCAGGTCCGGGTTGGTCTCCTCCGGGAGCCGGTCGCCGTCCAGCTTAAGCTTGCCGTCCTCGCCCGAGCGCAGCTCGCGGTTGCGCTCCTCGGTCGACCCGTAGAGCTGCGAACCGTCCCACCACGGGGTGACCTTGTTGACGTAGGTGGGAGGCAGGTCGCCGCCCGAGTTGGTCGAGTCCGGGCTCGTGCGCCGGACCTCCATCGTCCCGCCGTCCCAGTCATCGTCCTGGGACAGCGGCACCCGCATGAACTCCGTCTCGGAGTTGTCACCGTGGCTGAACCAGTCATGGTTTTGGAACTGCAGCCAGCACGCGGCGAGCACGTTGAGCGTCGTCGCGGGCTTGAAGCTGTCGCGGTTGAGTAGGTGCGTGGAGACCTCGCGCGGGCTCGGGTCGAGCATCGATTGCTCTTCGGGGTAAGTGGACTGCACCGGCACGTTGCGCCCGAAGCGGGTTCCCGTCTTGCCCATGCTCGGATGGTCTGGATCGGTCAGCGAGCCGTCGTAGGTGCGGTACGGCGGGGGCTCGGCGAGCACCTTCACCTCGCCGCCGTTCTCGGCCGGCTCGGAGTCGGCGACACCGACCCCACCGCTCTCCGACCCGGGCGTGGGAAACTCGGTGTCATACAGATTGAAGCGGCGGAGATCCTCGCGGAAGTGCGCGAGCTGCAGCAGCTGAGCGGGCAAGGGCAGTTCCCACCATTCCGCCCCCTTGTCGACGACGTCCAAGCCGGACCGCACCACCCGCTGTGCCACTCCCTTGGTCACGTCCCCGGGCTTATACGGCATTCGTTCTCCTCCGCCGATTTTGAGAATGCCGGCCGAGTCTAACCGAGGGGTGAGCGCTGCGGCACTGGACTCTCAGGCCCGGCAGGCGGGGATTTCCAGCCTGTCCCAGGCCGCGTTCGCCTGCGCCTCGAGCGGGGCGATCTGGCGCTGGAGCGTCTTGACGGCGATCACCGGATCCGCGTCCCGGCGGAGGCTCTCGGCCGTGGCCTTGACCATGGTCAGCTCGCGGCGGAAGGCCTGGAGCGCGGTGGCGTAAACCTGCGCGGCCGGACCGCCGGGGCGGAGCTTGACCAGCGCGCTGAGCTCGGGTTGCAGGACGGCCATTCCTCGCCTCAGGAACGTCACCCCCTGGACCGGGATGGTCGGGTTGGGAATCCGGTCCGCGCGAGCGCCGGCCAGCCGGCAGACTCGGGTGGCCCGCGCGCGCAGGGCGCTGGTGGTAAGCGGCGAGCTGCCACAGCCGGCCAGCGCCAGCGCCAGCGCCGCGGCCAGCGCGATCCCTGGAGCCAGCCGGGCCAGTCGGTTCACAGAGGCGATGCTCCGAGCTCGCCAGCCTGACTCACCGCAGCGGCACTCCGAGCAGTCGCTCCAGCTCGGCGATCGTCTGCTCGCTGCAGACGTGATGCACGGTGGCCATCCCGAGCTCCGCGGCCGGCGCCAGGTTGAACGGCAGGTCGTCGACGTAGACGCACTCGTCCGGGGCCAGGCCGATCCGCTCGGCGCCGAGCGTGTACATCTCGGGCGCGGGCTTGCGCAGGCCCTCCTCGCCGGAGATCACGATCCCTTCGAACAGCTCGGCGAGCCTGGCCCGGTCGTACCGGCTGGTGCCCCACGAGTTCGAGATCAGGCCGGTGCGGATCCCCGCCTCTCGCGCGTGCCGGACCATGTCGAGCATCGGCTCATCCGGGTGCGACCCGCCAAAGAGCCGATCGATCAGCCCGGTGGGCTGGACGCCCAGCATCTCCGCGAACTGCCCCTCGAATTCGGCTTCGGGGATCGCGCCGGTCTCGAGCCCGATCAGCAGCTCGCGCGCGGCTCGGTCACCGCGGAAACGGGTGGCGATCGCCTGAGACTCGAGACCCTCCTGCCGGCAGAATGCATCGAAGGAGTCGAACAGGTTGCTGGTGAGGACTCCGCCGTAGTCGATCAGCAGACCCAGACGACGGCGCGCGTTCCCATCGGATTCAGAAGCCATGCTGGGAAACCTCGAGCGCGCGGTCGGCCAACTCGATCACCCCTTCGCCGAAGGACTTCAGATACGGATCGTCGGTGGCGCCCGATATCGCGCGTTTGTAGTTGCCCTCCATGAACACGATCGCTTTCCAGATGGCCAGCGTCACGTACCAGCCCAGCGCCTGCATCGAGCGGCCGGAGCGCTCTTCGTAACGCGCGATCATCTCCGGGCGGCTGGGGAAGCCGGGGAGTGAGGTCACGTTCTGCAGGGCGAAGCGCCCGGACCGGTCGCCCGGCTGGATCCAGTGGAGCATCAGGTAACCGACATCGGCCAGCGGATCTCCGATCGTGGCCATCTCCCAGTCGAAGATCGCGATCAGCCGGGCCGGCGCGCCGCTGGCCAGCATCGTGTTCCCCAGCCGGTAGTCGCCATGGACGATCGTGGCCGGCGGTGACTCCGGCATGTTGGCCCGCAGCCAATCGGCTACCTGCTCGACTTGAGGCAGCTCACGCGTGCGGTTGTGCTCCCACAGGCCGAGGAAACGTCGCAGCTGGCGTTGCAGGTAGCCCTCGGGCTTGCCGAATCCCTCGAGACCGATCGAGGTCCAATCGACGGCGTGCAGCTCGACGAGCGAGTCGATCAGCTCGTCGGCAATCCGGGCTCGCTGCTCGGGGTTATCGAGCGGCTCGGGCAGCTCGGTGGTGACGACGTCCCCCCGGACCTGCTCCATCACGTAGAAGGGTGCGCCGATCAGTTCGGCGTCGTCGCAGACGGCGAGCACCTCGGGGGTTCGCACATTGGTGGGCGACAGGGCTTTCAGCAGTCGCGCCTCACGCAGCACATCGTGGGCGCTCGGCGGTAGCGGACCGCGGGGCGGCCGGCGCAGGATTATGCCGGTGGAAAGCGCGAAGGTCACGTTCGAGTGGCCATCGCCGATCGGCATAGCGGACAGGTCGGCGGGCGCCTCGAGCTGATGGGCGGCGAGGAACTCGATCAGCGGGTCGAGCACGAGCAGCGGCTCGCGCTCTCTCTCGGTCCGCTCGGTGCGGGTCTGCACGATGTCGTCGGGGGCCAGAGCTGGGCTCATGCTGGCCTGGCAGCCTACCGCGCGTGGCGGTCCTGAACAGCGCATGAACACCGCCGCCCAGCTCGTCCGCAGGGCTCGGACGGCTGCGACAATCGACTCATGGAAGAACACAGCCGGGGATCCGTGCTGGTCGTCGACGACGAGCCGACCATTGCCGAGGTCGTCTCCCGCTATCTCGAGCGCGCCGGCTACCGCGCGCGGATCGCCGCCGACGGAGTCTCGGCGATCGAGTCGGCGGCCCGACAGCGTCCGGACCTGGTCGTGCTTGACCTGATGCTCCCCGGTCTCGACGGACTCGAGGTGATGCGCCGCCTCGCTTCGCTCGCGCTCCGTCATCACGGTCGCGACCGGATCGCGGTGATCCTGCTGACCGCCAAGGGCGAGGAATCCGACCGGGTGATCGGCCTGCGCCTGGGCGCCGATGACTATGTGGTCAAGCCCTTCTCACCGGCGGAACTGGTCGCCCGGGTCGATGCCGTGCTACGGCGCGTCGACACGTCCCCGGCCCACGAGGCGGCGATCGAACTGCCCGACATGAAGATCGATCCCGGCAGCCGCCGGGTGTTCGTCGGCCGCGAAGAGGCGGCTCTGACCCAGCGTGAATTCGATCTCCTGCTCTTCCTGGCCCGCCACCCCGGTCAGGTGTTCTCGCGCAACCAGCTGATGGATGCCGTCTGGCAGTACTCCTTCTACACCGACACGTCGACCGTGACCGTGCATATCCGCCGGCTGCGGGCGAAGGTCGAGTCGGACCCTGCCCAGCCGCGGCACATCCAGACGGTCTGGGGAGTCGGCTACCGCTTTCAGCCGTGAGCCCGCGGCCTGAGCGAGTCGGGCGGCTCGCCCACATGTCCCGCAGGATCACGACCCGGGTCCGCGGCCTGACCGGATCGCTGTCTCGCCAACTCGTGCTGGCGGTCGGCATCGTCGTCGCGCCGGTGCTGATCGCCCTGGTCGTGGTCGGCTGGCTGATGGTCGTCTCCGGCCACGACGCGGTCCTGGTCGCGGCGATCGTCCTCGGCGCCGGCGGGGTCGCCGTGGTCGGGTCGAAGCTGATCGCGGGCAGCATGCTCCGCGATGTGAAGGCGATTCGTGACGGCTTGTCCGCGGTCGGCCGGGGGGAGCGGGACGTGCGGATCGAGACCGCCGTCGGCGACGAGCTGGCTGAGCTCGCGCTCGAGGCCAACGCGATGATCGAGCGCCTCCGCGCCGAGGAGGCCGGCCGGGACCAGTCCGAAGCGGCCCGGCGCGATCTGTTCGCCGCGGTCTCGCACGACCTGCGCACGCCGATCACCTCGCTGCGCCTGCTGGCCGAGGCGGTGCAGGACGACATCGTCGACGGCGAGACCCGCCGCGGCTATCTGAAGCGGATGCGCATTCACATCGATGCGCTGGGCGGCCTGATCGACGACCTGTTCGAGCTCTCACGGCTCGAGTCCGGCGACATCAACTGGTCGCTCGAGCGCGTTCCGCTGGCCGAGCTGGTCGGCGAGACCGTCGAGGCGATGCGGGTGCAGGCCGAGGCCAAGGGCATCGCCGTGCTGGCCGAGATCCCGTCGAGCCTCCTGCCCGCCCACGCAAATCCCGAGAAGGTCCAGCGCGTGCTGTTCAACCTGATCCAGAACGCGATCCGGCACACGCCGGCTGACGGCAGCGTGGTCGTCCGGGCCGAGCCGGTGGCCGACCGGATCGAGGTCGAGGTGGCTGACAGCGGCGCGGGGATCGCCCCGGAAGAGCGCGAGCACGTGTTCACCGCGTTCTACCGCGGCGGGGCTGACTCCGCCCGGACGGGTGGCGGTGCCGGGCTCGGTCTTGCCGTCTCGCGGGCGATCGTGGAGGCGCACGGCGGCGATATCTGGCTGCCGGACACCACCGTCGGCACGCGGGTGCGCTTCAGCCTGCCCGTCGCGGGCGCCTTCGGCGCTAGCGAGAATTCACTGGCGTGAATTCTCGGGGGCTTATGTAGGGATCAGACGGGGAGCGGGCTGCGCCCGCCCACCACCCGGTCAAATCGCCAGCCGAGAAGCTGATCCCGACTGCCGGCGAGGCCGACGACGGCCGCTCCGGTCCGTTGCTCGATCGCGCCGAGCAGCCTGGCCAGACGATCCCGCAGAGCTCGCCCGCGCCCCGACTCGTCCGATCCCCAATCCGGCTGCTCGAACTCGAGCAACACAGTCACGCGGTCTGGCCTGCGGCGGGCAATCTCGTCGAGGAGGTCCTCGTCGACGTCCGCCGGGCCGATGATCGCCAGTAGGTCACTCATGACGTCGAGTCTCTTGACGCGGCGTAAAGCGAGCCTCAAGGAGATCGAACAATCCGACCCATTCGG
>JALYXK010000433.1 GCA_030947145.1 Actinomycetota bacterium | reverse complement strand
GCGGAGGCGATGTCCACGCAGCGGGCGATCCGGCGCCTGAAGACCGATCCCGTCGAGGACGCGCTCGTCCTGCGCCTGATCGAACTCGCCACCAAGGCGCCGACGGGCTCCAACCAGCAGAACTGGGAGTTCATCGTCGTGCGCGACCCGGAGGTCAAGGCTCGCCTGGCCCGGGCCAACCGCCAGGCGCTCGCCGTATACGCCCGCATCGGGCGGTTCGTCAAGCGCAATGATCCCGCGACGCTGCGGATCATCGATGCCGTCGAGTGGCAGCGCGACCACTTCGAAGAGATTCCGGTGATCGTGGTCGCCTGCCTGCGCGGTCCCCGGCTTCCGTTCCCGCCCCTGGCGGCGTCGAGCTACTACGGCTCGATCTACCCATCGGTGCAGAACCTGCTGCTGGCCGCGCGTGCCGCCGGTCTGGGTGCGGCGCTGATCACCCTGCCCCTCTGGAGCACGGTCCAAGCCCGCCGCGCGCTCGGCCTACCATGGACCGTGACGCCGTGCGCCGTGGTGCCGCTCGGCTGGCCCCGCGGCCGCTATGGCCCGACCACCCGACGCGCGGTCGGCGAGATCGTGCATCTCGACCGCTATGGCCACAAGCCCTTCGCCTGACGGTCCTCTCCCTCGGTCGCACGCGGGCCTCCGCGCCACCACGGATGTGTGATGAACCCGAGTGAACTGCGAGCCGATGTGATCGTCGTGGGCGGCGGCTTGGCCGGCTTGGCCGCCACGGCGGAGCTCGCGGAGGCCGGGCGTCGTGTCCTGCTAATCGACCAGGAACCCGAGGTCTCGCTGGGCGGACAGGCGTACTGGTCGCTCGGGGGATTGTTCCTGGTCGATTCGCCCGAGCAGCGCCGAGCTGGGATCAAGGATTCCCCGGAACTGGCCTGGCACGACTGGCTGGGCAGCGCCGCGTTCGACCGCCCTGAGGACGAATGGCCCCGGCGCTGGGCACGGGCCTACATCGAGTTCGCCGCCGAGGAGAAGCGCGATTGGCTGCAGGCGATGGGGGTGCGCGTGATGCCGAGCCCCGGCTGGGCCGAGCGCGGCGCGGGCGTCGGCCACGGGCACGGCAACTCGGTGCCGCGCTTTCACATCACCTGGGGCACCGGCCCGGGACTGGTCAAGCCGTTCGTGGACCGAGTCCGGGCGGCAGGGGAGCGGGGCCTGGTCGAGTTCGCGTTCCGCCACCGCGTTGAGGAGCTGACGCCGAGCGGCGGAAGCCTCGCCGGAGTCAGCGGATCGGTGCTCGCGCCCAGCGCGATCCAGCGGGGGCAGGACAGCTCCCGCGAGGTGATCGGCGAGTTCACCGCCACCGCCCAGGCGGTGCTGGTGAGCAGCGGCGGGATCGGCCACAACTTCGAGATGGTGCGCCAGAACTGGCCGGCGCGGCTCGGCCCCCCGCCGCGGAACCTGATCTCCGGAGTTCCGGCTCATGTCGACGGGAAGTTGCTGGGGATCGCCGAGCGCGCGGGCGCGAGCTGGATCGGCCGCGACCGGATGTGGCACTACGTCGAGGGGATTCGCAACTGGGATCCGATCTGGAGCCACCACGGCATTCGGATCCTGCCAGCGCCATCCTCGATGTGGTTTGACGCCACCGGAAAGCGGCTACCCGCTCCGCTGTACCCGGGCTTCGACACGCTGGCCACGCTCGCCCACATCGGTCAGACCGGCCACGAGTACACCTGGTTCATCCTCAACCGCCGCATCATCGCGCGCGAGTTCGCGCTCTCCGGCTCCGAGCAGAACCCCGACCTGACCGGCCGGAGCATCCCGGAGACGATTCGCCAGCGCGTTCTGCCGGGCGTCCCGGACCCGATCCAAAAGTTCATGGACCACGGCCCCGACTTCGTCGTGGAGCGCAACCTCGTCGACCTGGTGGGCGGCATGAACGCCCTCACCGACGAGCCGCTGCTCGACGCCTCCGCAATCGAGCACGAGATCGCCGGCCGGGACGATCAGGCGGCCAACCGGCTCGGCAAGGATCTGCAGGTGATGGCCATCCGCGCCGCCCGCCGTTACGTGCCGGACCGCCTCAGCCGCGTGGCCGCCCCCCACCGGATTCTGGATCCGAAGCATGGACCGCTGATCGCCGTCAAGCTCAACATCCTCACCCGCAAAACGCTCGGCGGGCTGGAGACCGACCTCGACGGGAACGTGCTCCGTCCCGGCGGCCAATCGTTCCCGGGGTTGTACGCGGCCGGAGAAGTGGCCGGGTTCGGCGGTGGCGGGATGCACGGCTACAACGCCCTGGAAGGGACCTTCCTCGGCGGTTGCCTGTTCTCCGGGCGGACCGCCGGCCGAGCCATCGCCTCGAGGCTGGCCTGAGCTTGCCCCGGTGCGCTCATGGGTAGCCCAGGGCACTTCCCGGCCTACGAAACCCGATCAGGAGGACTGTCATGATCTCGAAGGAAACGGTGGCCGTGCTGGGCGCCGGCGGCACGATGGGCTTTGCCATGGCGCGGAATCTCGCGCGCGACGGGTTCGAGGTCCGGGCCTGGAATCGATCCCGGGAAAAGGCCGAGCCGCTGAGCCAGGACGGCGCGGAGGTGTTCGATTCGCCGGCCCAGGCGGTCGCCGGCGCGGACGTGATCCTGACCATGCTCGCCGACGTCGACGCGGTGATCGACGCGATGCGAGGCGATGGCGGCGCGCTATCGGCCGACCTGCCCGCGCGGACGATCTGGCTGCAGATGAGCACGATCGGGGAGGCGGCCATCGAGCGCTGCATAGCACTGGCGCGCGAACATGATTTGGAGCTGGTCGACGCGCCGGTGCTCGGGACCAAGCAGCCGGCCGAAGAGGGCAAGCTGGTGGTCCTGGCCTCCGGGCCCGAACCCGTCCGCGACCGTGTCCAACCGATCTTCGCCGTGGTCGGCCAGCGGTCGATGTGGGTCGGAGAAGCCGGCGCCGGAACCCGGCTGAAGCTCGCGACCAACGGCCGGCTGGTGACCGTGGTCGAAGGCTGCGCCGAATCCCTGGCGCTGGCCGAGGGGTTCGGGCTCGACCCGCAGCTTCTGCTGGACGCGGTGGCGGGCGGCCCGCTTGATCTCCCCTATCTGCAGATGAAGGGCAAGGCGATGATCGAGCGTCGGTTCGACCCGTCGTTCAAGCTGAAGCTCGCGGCGAAGGACGCTGCGCTGGTGGACGAGTCGGCCCGGCGCCACGATCTCGACCTGCCGCTGGTCAAGACGATCCACGAGCGGCTCGAGCAGGCCGCACGCGAGTACGGGGACGAGGACCTGAGCGCGACGTTCCGGCTCAGCGCCCCGCGCTGACTCAACACGAAACTCCGAAGCAATCGTCCGGCGTGTTGCCGGTGACGCGCGAGTGCTCGATCGTTAGGCGCACCGGCGGACCGCCGGGAAAGCGGCCGTTCCAGATCCCAGCGCCCTGCGCGAGGGCGGTGGGACCCTGCGCCACGGCGGTGTTGCCGACTATTTGGTCGCCGCTGAGCCTCAGGGCCCCGGCATTGATGAGACCGGCGCCGATTACCCGCGCCGAGCCCGAGATGCTCGTCGCGACCGCCTGATTGCCGCGGATCGTGCTGCCTTCGATCAGCGAAGCGGTGGATTCGGAATAGAACGTCGAGAAAACCGCGGCACTGGCGATCGCCGCGCCCGAGGGGCTATTGACGGTCGTGCGGTTGCCCACGATCCGGGTGTCGCGGATCGTTGCGCGGCCGTCGGCTTCGAGCGTGCCGCCGACGGATAAGCCGCAGCACGCGAAGACGTCCGCAGTCGAGCCCACGTGCGCGATGAGGTGGTTATCGGTGATGGTGGTGTTCCGCAGCATCAGCGAGCTGCTACCGCAGTCGCACAGTGCCGAATCGAAGCCCTCGGGCTGCCCGGACAGATCGGCGATCGACACCGTGTTGCCGGCTAGGCGGCTGTTCTCGACATCCAACGACCCGTCATTGCCGATGTGAACTCCCCCGGAGTTCGCGCCTATCTGGAGTGTCTGGTCGCCGCCGAGGTGATACGGAAACGAACTCGAGAGCTCGGCGCGGTTGCCGTTGACCTGACTACGGGTGATCAGGACGGTCTCGCCGTCGCTGGCGAAGATCCCCCCACCCTCGGCGAAGCGCCCGTTGGGCGCGCTGACGCTGGCCAGGTTCCGCTCGATCACGGAATCGCGGATCGTCAACGACCCCCTGGACCCGCTGTAAATTCCGCCTCCGTCCGAGTCACTGGCGATCGGCCCGGTCGCCCGGTTGTCGCTGATCGTCGTACCAACCAGCGTCAGGTTCCCCTCGTTGTCGATCCCGCCGCCAAAGGCGCCGGCAAACGGACAGCTCTTGCCGCCTGGACACGGTGGACCGAAGGGCTCAGACGCGGCGGGAGTCGCTCGATTGTGAGCGATCACGCTGTCGCTGATGGTCACCGTCGCGCCGCTGCGGAAATCCGCCCGGGGCGGGATCAGGATGCCTCCGCCCGCGGCGATCTCGCTTCCAAACGGCCCCGAGGCCACCGATCCACCGGTGATCGTGACCCCCTCGATCCCGACCTTGGGCTCGCGGTGAGCCAGGAAGGCGCCGATCGTCACCACGGGACCACCGCCACCGATCACGGTCGCTGGCGCGCCCGCACCCCGCAGGTTCAGGCTCTTGTCGATCGTAAAGCCCCCGCGGTACTCGCCGGCGGCGATCCGGATCGTGTCGCCCGGCGCGGCGGCCGGGATCGCGGGCGCGACCTGGCGAAACGCGCACCCACTCGGGCAGACGAACACCGTCTTGGCCGACGCCGAGCCCGCCGCCACCAGCAGCCCCACCAGAACCGCTACGACCGTGCCTCCGCGACGTCCGCCGACGCTGCTCAACCCAGACCCCGACATCGCCCCTCTCCTCCCTGTTGCCCCAGCGTAGCCCGCCGTCGCGGTGATTCTCCTCCAGAACGACACTATTGGCAAGAAAGAAATAAATCGTGGGACGCGGTGACCGGGGCCCAGAGGCGTTTCCGGGCCTGCTCAAGACGCGGCCGGGCCGGCCGGCCCGCTAGCGGCCGCGCGTGGCCCGCACGAGCCGTTCTACATCCCCCTCCCGGGCCCATCGCCGGGCCCACCAGCGGCAGGCGTCGCCGGTAAGTCGTAGTCCTAGCCGGCGTCGGCCGGTTCGGCGTCGGGCTCCGGCTCCGAGCTGGTCTTGGGCTGGGAGTCCGGCTGGGCCTGCTCGTAGGCGTCGTCACGTTCGCCGCCGGGACCCCGTGCGGGGTCCTCAGGGCGCTCGCCGCCTGGTTCTGGTCGCCGTGTCGGTTCGGGCATGCGAACCATTGTGCCGGTTCGGGGCGGCGATATCGACCGCCCCGCTCGTCGTGCGTGTAGCCTGCCGCCTATGGACGCAGACCGGGCACGGGAATTGCTCGCCCGCGAGCGGGCGCGAATCGAGGAGGCGATGGCGGCCGCCAACCGCGACGGGCCGCTGGAGGGTTCCGATCGGAGGGAGCCCGGCGACGCTGGTTCCCAGGACCTCTACCAGGACGAGTTCAACGCGGGCCGCCTCCAGGAGCTGAAGCGAGACCTGGCCGCGCTCGAGCGAGCCGAGGCGCGGCTGGCGGACGGCACCTACGGGCTCTCCGTCGAGAGTGGCGAGCCGATTCCCGACGGGAGACTCGAGGCGGTGCCGACGGCCGAACGAACGGTGCCGGAGCAGGAGCGCGACCAGCGCCGGTAGGCGGGGGCACGCCCGGCTACCGGGCGGCCAGCTCCCACATCGCCAGCCGCTCGGGAAACGTCAGCATCCGCCAGCGATCGCGCTCCTCGTGCCAGACATAGACGTTTACGTCGACGACGCTGCGAACCTCGGTCAGCGCGTCGATGGCCTCGCGCGTGCTGACGTCATCGACCAGCGGCTCGCGGGTCATCACGTCCACCACCCTGAACCTCCGGGGCGGCCTGGGTTGGGGGGCTTGCTGCGGTCGCGGCTGAGGCTTGCGGGGTACGGTCACGCGCTCGGGCGCCGATGAGCGGGTGCTCACGCTCTCCAGCGGCACCATCGTGGCGCCGGTGCCCTTGGTTTCGGTGCGGAGGATCCAGGTAGTGCCCATACCTCAAGGATAGGACCGCGGGTAGTCGGCTGAAGCCGAAATCCGCTGGCGCGAATTCTCGGGGCCTTGCGGCTGGCCACCCGATTCTGAAAGGATGCGAAAGACAAGCTAAAGACGGTCCCGGGGGCGAGTCCGCGGAGCCGCGGCAGAGGAGACCGAATGAAGCGATTGATCTCGACGCTGGGGATCGCGGTGTCAGCCGCGACGATGTTGCTGCTGCCGACCGCGGCCGGAGCCAAGATCACCGGGCTACCGCTGCGCAATCCGCACGCCACGGTGGCGCCGGTCGTTCCGCAGAGTCAGCCCGCTGCACCGGCCGCCCCGTTGAACCTGCGGGCGCCGATCACCGGAGCGAGCTGGGCGGGAGTCTCCGATTCAACCGTCACTCCGCCGGATACCAACGGGGCGATCGGTCCGAACAGCTATGTCGAGATCATCAACCTCAAGCTGGCGATCTACACGCGCACCGGCGCGACGGTCTCCTCGGCGACGCTCGGGTCGCTGACCGGACACTCCCAGTTTAACCTGTCCGATCCCATGGTCCTGTGGGACCCCAATACGCTGCGCTTCTACTACAACGTGTGGGACACGAGCAATTCGACGATGGCCTGGGGGTTCAGTAAGACCAGCAGCCCGACCGCGATCCCGTCGAGCTTCTGCAACTACACCTCCGCCTTTGGCTACACGTCATCCGAGGCGCCGGATTACCCGAAGCTCGGACAGTCGAACAATTTCCTGATGATCGGGGTCAATCACTATCCGTCGGTGACCGCGGCGCGCTCGGACCGCTCCGATCTGCTCTGGATCGACAAGCCGCAGGGGAGCGCCCCGATCTCGACCTGTCCCGCCGCGAGCACCTTCCTGGCCGGGAAGTTCGCCAATCTGCGCAACGCCAACGGAACCCAGGCTTTCACGCCGGTGCCGGCGATCCAGGACGACGGGTCCACTTCCGGCTGGGTGGTAACCGAGACCGACATCGAGTGTCCCGGCGTGTGTGGGACGGGAAACCGGATCACCGTTCACACGCTCACCCCCAGCACCACCAATCCGAAGGTGCCGGTGCTGACCGTGACGGGTCATTCGATCACCGTGCCGACGTTCGCCCCGCCGGCTACGACGGTGCCTCAGAGGGGTTCGACGCGCCGGCTCGATCCGCTGGACGGCCGCCTCGAGCATGCCGTGGCCGCGATCGACCCGAGCGTCAACAAGGAAGTGATCTGGACGGGCCACAACGTCAACGGCGCGGGCAATCGGACGGAGTTCAGGTGGTACGAGATCCTGCCCACGCCCGCGGCGACGCCGACGCTGATCTCCTCGGGAGTGGTCAACAGCCCGAGCCTCTACGTGTTCAATGGCGCGCTGGCGCCGGACCGCACCGTCAACTCGTCGGGCGCCGCTCATGGCCAGTCGGTCACGATTGGCTTCAGCACCTCCTCCGCGACGACGCTCCCCGCCGATCAGATGGTCTCCAAGATCGGCGCCGGGGCGCTGTCGCCGTTCGTCCTGGTTCATCAATCGACCACGGCAGACAACGATTTCAGCTGCAATCCGGGTCCCTGTCGTTGGGGCGACTACGGCGGGGCCACCTCCGATCCGGCCCAACGCCTCACCGCGGGGCGCGGCGAGGCCTGGTTCACCAACGAATCGGTCACGGCCGGCTCCAACACCACATGGAACTGGGAGGCGAAGCCGTAGCGGCGCCCGCTCCGCGCGAGGCGCTAGACGGCTGCTGCGGCCGAGGTTCCGAGTACCGAGCCGACGAAGGCGATCACGTCGCTGATGACCTCGTCGCGGTTGGTCTCGTTGAAGATCTCGTGCATCGCGCCGGGGTAGATCTTCTCCTGCCAGGCCTCGGTGCGGATCGCCTCGGCGGCGGGACGGGTGGCGTCAAGCGGCGCGAGCAGGTCGAGCTCTCCGTGGATCCACAGCGTGGGGATCTCGATCCTCGGGCCCTGGGCGATCTGCTGCACCGCGGCGAACATCGCCTGCAGCGTCTCGCGACGGAACGGACCGTGGTAGACGAGCGGGTCGGCCATGTAGGCCTCCCCCACACTCGGATCTCGGGAGAGGATCGAGGGGTCGATCGGCACGTCGGGGATCGGATCCATGGCCAGAAGCTGCTCGAACGCGGGGTTCCCGCCGATCACCGGCCCCGAGAGCACGAGCGCCGCCAGCTTGCCCGCGTGCCGCTGGGCGTAGCGCGTGGCGATCAGCCCACCCATCGAGTGTCCGATCAGCACCAGCGGCAGCCCGGGATGCTCGGCGCGAGCCTGCTCGACGAGCGCGTCGAGGTCGAGCGTGAAGTCCTCCGTATCGCCGACCGACACACGCTCGCCCTCCGAGCGCCCGTGGCCGTGATGATCGAGGGCGACGACGGCGGCGCCGTCGCCGACCAGCGCCTCGGCGACGTGGTCGTAGCGCCGCGCGTGCTCGCCGTAGCCGTGCGCCAGCACGACCACATAGCGAGGTTCCGCGGCGCTCCAGGCGTAGCTCTGAATTTTTCCGCGGACGCCGGCGAACGTGGACTCGGTCGGGGTCAAGGCGTTCCTTTCTGGTCAGACGCGCCGGACGGGGTCGGCGGCGCCGGGGTGCAGAGCCAGGACCTCGGTGAAGCCCTCGGCCAGGCAACGCCCGAAGCGCTCGATGTCGGTGATCGCCGCCGGGTCCAGGTTGACGCCGATGCAGCACTGGTCACGATGACTCACGAGCGTGATCATCGCCGCACAGCCGGGCAGCGGCGCGAACGGGTAGGCGCGCTCGATCCGCGCGCCCGCGAGGAAACAGTCCTCGCGGATCCCCGGCACGTTCGAGGCCTGGAGATCGTTGCCCATGGTCAGACCGCCGGCCAGCTGGGAGATGACCACCCCGGGCAGGCGGGAGAGCACCGGGGTGGCCAGGCCCATGCCCTCGATCGCCGGCTCGGCCCGGGCCGCGGCCACGAGTTGGGAGATCGCGGCGATCCGCTCGGCGGGGTTCGCGATCCCGACCGGTCCGGCGAAGCGCGCGGCGACGAAGCGGTTGCCACCTTCGGAGTCGCCCTCGCGCCGGATCGAGATCGGCATCGCCACCGGCATCGTCTCGATCGGGCAGTCCATCTCCTCGTGGTAGCGGCGAAAGCCGCCCAGCAGCGCGGCGATGAACGCGTCGTTGAGCGAGCCCCCGGCCGCTTTGGCCGCCGCGCGCAGATCGGCGAACGCGACGTCCATCGCGGCGAAGCGCCAGGACAGGCTGCGGTGGCGCAACAGCGGTGAGGGGCCACCGGGCGGGGTCGCCAGCACGCGACGCAGCGACCC
>JALYXK010000105.1 GCA_030947145.1 Actinomycetota bacterium | reverse complement strand
GCGCGTGCACTGCGCCAGCAGGGCCGCCCGCTCGGCAGCGCCGGCGCCATCCGCGCCCGCCAGCGCCTCCCGGCAGTCCTCGACCGCGGCCGTGGCGTCCTCCAGGGTGACGCCGTCATAGCCCGGTAGCGGCGCCGCCTCGCCGTAGCCGCTCACGCCGTCGGCGCCCTTTAGCCGTACCAGCAGCAGCTCTCGCGCGGTGAGCGTGCCGGTGCCGGATACGAACGGCGTCCGCATCCGGGCCTCGACGCGCGCGAGCTCGAGCTTCACCCCGACCCTCAGCGGCTGAGCAGCAGGCCCGCGGAGAGCAGCACGCAGAAGGCCAGCTGGAGCAGCCCGGTCTTGGCCAGCGCCTGGTTCAGCGACGGGCCGTCGGTGCGGTTGCGGACTAGCCGGACGACCGGCGCCGCCAGCGGCAGCGCCAGCCAGGACAGGAGCACCCACGGCTTCAATGGACCGAACAGCCAGGTCACCGGCGCCAGCGCGAACGCCCCGTAGACCATCGTCGCGTAGAGCACGCGGGTCCGCTCCCGGCCGAGCCGAACCGCGAGCGTGCGCTTGCCGGCGCGCCGATCGGTGTCGATATCGCGAAAGTTGTTGACAACGAGGATGCCGGCCGCGAGCAGCCCGACGGGGACCGCGAGCGCGAACGCCTCCCAGTGCAGATGCTTGACTTGCACGAAAAAGGAGCCGGCGACGGCGACGATCCCGAAGAACAGGAACACGAACACCTCGCCCAGGCCCTCGTAGCCGTACGGCCGCGGGCCGCCGGTGTAGAGCACGCCGGCCAGGATCGAGGCGGCCCCGACCAGCAACAGCTGCCAGCCGGCGACCACGATCAGGTAGATCCCGGCCAGGATCGCGAGCCCAAAGGTGACGTAGGTGGCGACCAACACCTGCTTGGGCGGCACCAGGCCGCCGGCGGTGACCCGCACCGGGCCGAGTCGATCCTCGGTATCGGCGCCTCGGCGCGCGTCGGAGTAGTCGTTGGACAAATTCGTACCGACCTGAATGAAGGTCGCGCTGAGCAGCGCCGCGAGGAATCGCAGCGGATGGAAAACGTGGGCGAAGCCGGCCAGCGCGGTGCCGACCAGCACCGGCGCGACGGCCGCGGGCAGCGTCCGCGGACGCGCGGCCATCATCCAGATGCGCATCAGGCTCGCCGGGGGAACTGCGAGAAGTCCGGCTTGCGCTTCTCGAGATAGGCGCTGCGGCCCTCGGCCGCCTCTTCGCTCATGTAGAAGAGCAGGTTGGCGTCGTGGGCGAGCTGCTGGATCCCGGCCAGACCGTCCTCGTCCGCGTTGAAGCTGGATTTCAGCAGCCGCAGCGCGAACGGGGAGAGGGCCAGCATCTCGCGGCACCACTGGACGGTTTCTTCCTCCAGCCGTTCGAGCGGCACAACGGCGTTGACCAGGCCCATCTCCAGCGCCTGTCCGGCGTCGTACTGGCGGCAGAGGAACCAGATCTCCTTGGCCTTCTTCGGCCCGACCAGGCGCGCGAGCACGCTGGCGCCGAAGCCGCCGTCGAACGAGCCGACCTTCGGCCCGGTCTGGCCGAAGCGGGCGTTCTCCGCCGCGATCGTCAGGTCGCAGACGACGTGGAGCACGTGACCGCCGCCGATCGCATAGCCGGCCACCATCGCCACCACCGGCTTGGGCAGCCGCCGGATCTGCACATGCAGGTCGGTCACGTGGAAGCGCCCGACGGCGTGCTGAGCGCCGGCTTGGGCGGGATCGGCCGCGCTGACATAGCCGCCGCGGTCGCCGCGGACGCGCTGATCGCCGCCCGAGCAGAACGCGTCCGGACCCTCGCCGGTGAGGATCACCACGCCGACCGAGTCATCCTCGCGGGCGCGCTCGAACGCGTCGATCAGCTCGATGACCGTCTCTGGGCGGAACGCGTTGCGGACCTCCGGGCGGTTGATGGTGATCTTGGCGATGCCGGCGTCCTCGCCGGTGGAGAGCTCGTAGCGGATGTCCGCGTACTCGCCCACGGCTTGCCAGGTGACGCTCACGCGGGCTGAGACTACCGTTTGGGCATGGCCTTCTGGATCCACGCCGCCGCCCACAAGCATCCCGACCGTGTGGCGATCGAGGGCCGGGACCGCAGCCTCACCTACGCCCAGCTGTCGAGCGCGGCCGGCTCGGCTGCCGGTGCGCTGCAGGAACTTGGCGCCACGCCGGGCTCGAGGGTGGGACTCGCGCTACCCTCCGGCCCGGATTTCGTGATCGCGCTGTGGGCCTGTCTCCTCGGCGGTGCCGCCGCCGTACCGGTCGACCTGCGCCTCAGCGAGGAAGAGCGCGGGCAACGTCGGGCCGGGGCGCAGTTCGTCATCTCCGAGTCGCTCGGATCGGCGGCCTGCTCTGAGCGGATGCTCGGCGGGGCCGAGGATCCCGTTGCGGTGATGCACACCTCGGGCACCACGGCCGCCCCCAAGCCGGTGGTGCTGACCCACGGCAACTTCCTGGCCAGCGCGCTCGGCTCAGCCGTGGCGCTCGGCCTCGACCCGGCCGAGCGCTGGCTCTGCCCGATGCCGCTGACCCACGTGGGCGGGCTGTCGATCCCGGTCCGCAGCGCGATCTACGCCACCACCACCGTGCTGCACGGCAGCTTCGAGACCGAGGCGGTGCTGAACGATCTGATGGACCCGGCCCGCCGGATCACCCTGGTCTCGCTGGTGCCGACCATGCTGGCGCGGCTGCTCGACGCCGGCCTGCAGCGCCCGCCGACTCTGCGCTGGGCGCTGCTCGGCGGCGGGCCGATCGCCCCGGCGCTGCTGGCTCGGGCCGCGGCCGCCGGCGTCCCGGTGGCGTCGAGCTACGGGATGACCGAGGCCTGTTCACAGATCGCCACGTTCGGCTGGCCGCTGCCCGGTGTCGAGCTGCGGCTGCAGGGGCCGGAGGAGGAGATCGTCGTGCGCGGCCCGATCGTCTCCGAGGGCGCGGTCGGCGCGGACGGCTGGCTCCACACCGGCGACCTCGGACGCTTCGACGACCGCTCGCGCCTGCAGATCATCGGGCGCAAGTCCGACACGATCGTCACCGGCGGGGAGAACGTGGCCCCGGCCGAGGTCGAGGCGGTGCTGCTCGAACACCCCGACGTCGCCGACGCCGCCGTGCACCCGCGCCCGGACCCGGAGTGGGGGGAGGCGGTGATCGCCACGATCGTGCTGCGGGACGGCGCCCCGGCCCGCCCCGAAGAGCTGCGCGAGTTCTGCGCCGGGCGTGTGGCCCGCTTCAAGGTCCCCAAGGCGTTCGAGTTCGCGCCGGAGCTGCCCCGCACCCCATCGGGCAAGCTGCTGCGACGCGAGCTGACCTGACCGTATGATCCGGCGCGTGTCCTCCCTGCGCCGGGTCGAACCCTCGGAGTCACCCAACCAGCTGACGATCGAGCAGCTCGCGGGCGAGTCCGGCATGTCGGTCCGCAACATTCGGGCTCACCAGGCCCGCGGGTTGCTGGCCCCGCCCGAGGTACGGACGCGAGTCGGGTACTACGGCCCCGAGCACCTGGCCCGGCTACGGCTGATCCGCGAGCTTCAGGACGACGGCTTCAACCTGGGCGGGATCAAACGGCTGCTCGACGACCGCCACGGAACGGCCGAGCGCCTCCTCCGCTTCAAGCGCACGCTGACCACCACCTCACGTAGTGAGCGCGCCGAGACGCTGTCGATCGGCGAGCTCGCGCAGCGTTTCCGCGTGGGCGCCGAGGAGGCGCCGGCGGTGCTGGCGACCGCCCAGAAGCTCGGCCTGCTGGTGCCTGTCGGCGAGGCGCAGTACGAGGTGCCGAGCCCGTCGCTGCTGGCCGCGGCGCAGGACGTCTTCCAGAGCGGGATCTCGTTGCGCGAGGGGCTGGCGATCCTCGAGGAGATCGACCGTCACTGCGAGGCGATCTCGCGGGCGTTCGTGAAGCTGTTCATGCGCGAGGTCTGGGAGCCCTTCCAGCGCGCCGGCATGCCGGCCGATCGTTGGCCCGAGATCGAGTCTCTGATCGGCAAGCTGCGGCCGATCGCCGCGCAGGCCCTGCTGGCCGTATTCGAGCAGCGGATGAGCGCGCAGGTGGAGGATGCCTTCGGCGAGATCACGCGACGGCTGTCCGGACGGACGCGGTGACGATGGCCTCCGAAGATCCGAACGAGCAGCGCGCCGAGCTCCTGGATCACTGGGACCTGGCCTCGGTCGGCTGGGCCCGGCGGGCGGGCAGGGTGCGCGACAGCGGGATGCCGGTATCGGTATGGATGGTCGAGCACCTCGCGCCGGCACCCGGCGAGCGGGTGCTCGAACTGGCGGCCGGCCCCGGTGACACCGGCTTCATGGCCGCCGAGCTGATTGGACCTACCGGCCGCCTCGTTTCCAGCGACGCCTCGGAGAGGATGCTCGCCATTGCCCGCAGCCGGGCCCAGGCGCAGGGGATCGAGAACGTCGAGTTCGCGGCATTGCAACTGGAATGGATCGACCTCGAGACGGCCAGCGTCGACGCCATCCTCTGCCGGTGGGGGGTGATGCTCAGCATCGACCCCGGGGCCGCGCTGCAGGAATGCCGCCGGGTTCTGCGACCCGGGGGTCGGCTTGCCCTGGCCGTCTGGGACGCCGTGGAGCGCAACCCATGGGCGACGATTCCCAACAGCGCGCTGGTCCACCTCGGCCACGCCTCACCGCCCGAGCCCGGTGCGCCCGGGCCGTTCGCGCTCTCGGCGCCCGGGCGCCTGGAGGAGATGCTGGCGGAGGCCGGCTTCGTCGAGACGGTGGTCGAGGCAGTCGCGGTCGATCGGTTTTACGACGGCTTTGAGGACTTCCTCGACGAGACGCTGGATCTCTCGTTCACGTTCGGCTCGGTCTGGGCCCGTCTGTCCGACTCGCAACAGTCCGAACTGATGCGCGAGCTCGAGTCGCGCGCGGCCCCGTACACCGCCGCGGACGGCTCGCTGCGGCTCCCCGGGAGCTCGCTCGTGGCGCTGGCCCAAGCCTGAACTAGATCTTGCAAGGTGAAGGGAGGATTGCAGAGGTTTTCCCCGACGCCGTCGTGAACGACACTCCGGAATATGAGATTCCGAATCCTCGGCGCCATTGGCGCCCTCGCCCTGTTCGCGCCGGCCGCTGCGTCCGCCGCCTTCCCCCACGTCGTGGCTCCCGGTGAGTCGCTCTACTCGGTCGCCGCGGCCGATGGCCTGAGCGTAGATCAGCTGGCCGCTGCGAACGGGGTCTCGCCGGACACGCAGCTGGTTGCCGGCTCGACGTTGCAGATCCCGCCCCAGAGCTCGGCCGTGGCCGGCAGCGGAGTCGGGGTGTCGAGCACCCCGATGTCCACGACCGCCGGCTCGGCGACGGTCGGCGACGGCGACGCGGACAGTGACGATCCCGGCGCAACGAGCACCGCGAGCGCCGCCAGCACTGGCACGAGCACCACCGTGTCGACCGGGACCGGGGGCTACCTGGTCCAGCCCGGCGACACGCTGTGGGCGATCGCCACCCGATCCGGCGTCAGCGTCGACGCCCTGGCCTCGGCCAACGGCCTTGACCCAAACGGCCTCCTGCTATCCGGTGCCTCGATCTCGATCCCCGGCGCCTCGGCTTCTGCACCGACGCTGGTCAGCACGACCCCGTCCTCGACCGCACCGGCCGTGGCCAGCGGTCAATCCGGACCGCCGCCGTATCCCACGCCCGAGCGCGTCACCGCCTCGGAGGTCGGCTCGATCGGCTCGGCCAACGGCGTCGCGCCCTCGCTGGCCGACGCGATCGGCTGGCAGGAGAGCGGCTTCAACAACGACCTGACCTCATCGGCCGGCGCCGTCGGCGTGATGCAGATCATGCCCGGCACGTGGGACTGGATCCAGCGCACGCTGACCGCCGGGGCTCCCCTGAATCCCGCCTCGGCAGCCGACAACGTCCGCGCCGGGTCGCTCTACCTGCACCAGTTGCTGGGCTCGACCGGCGGCAGCCCGAGCCTCGCCGCGGCGGGCTACTATCAGGGCCTGGCGTCGGTCCGCGCCCACGGGATGTACTCCGACACGCAGAACTACGTCAACAGCGTGTTGTCCCTCAAGCAGCGCTTCGGAGGGGGATGATCGCCGGGCGGCGCGTCCTTGTAGCCTCAGGACCATATGTTCTATGACGACGATGCTGACCTCAAGCTGCTCGACGGCAAGACCGTCGCGATCATCGGCTACGGCTCCCAGGGCCACGCCCATGCGCTCAACCTAAAAGACTCCGGCGTCTCCGTCGTCGTCGGGCTGCGGTCGTCTTCCTCGGGAGTGGCCAAGGCCAGGGAGCACGGTCTCGAGGTGCTCGAGCCGGCCGACGCGGCCAGCCAGGGCGATCTGGTCATGATGCTCGTCCCCGACGAGCTCCACGGGCAGATCTGGGAGGACGGCGTCAAGGACGGGATCGCCTCCGGCAACGCACTGCTGTTCGGACACGGCTTCTCGATCCACTACGAGCAGATCGTGCCGCCCCCCGACGTCAACGTCGCGCTGATCGCGCCGAAGGGCCCGGGACACCTCGTCCGCCGTCAGTACCTAGAGGGCTCGGGCGTCCCGTGTCTCGTGGCGGTCCACCAGGACGCCACCGGCGATGCGCTCGGCCTAGCCCTCGCCTACGCCAAGGGCATCGGCGGCACCCGCGGGGGGGTGATCGAGACCAGCTTCAAGGACGAGACGGAGACCGATCTGTTCGGCGAGCAGGCCGTTCTCTGCGGGGGCGTCACCGAGCTCGTCCGCGCCGGCTACGAGACGCTGGTCGAGGGCGGCTACGACCCGCGCCTGGCCTACTTCGAATGCATGCACGAGCTCAAGCTGATCGTCGACCTGATGTACGAGAAGGGGATCGCCGGGATGCGCTACTCGATCTCCAACACGGCCGAATACGGTGATCTCACGCGCGGCAAGCGGGTGATCGGCGAAGAGTCCCGCGCGGCGATGAAGCAGCTGCTGAGCGAGATCCAGTCGGGCGACTTCGCCCGCGAGTGGATCGCCGAGAATCGCGCGGGCCAGGAGAACTTCAAGCGCATGCGCGACGAGCAGGCCGGCCATCAGGTCGAGACGGTCGGCAAGGAACTCCGCTCCCAGATGGACTGGATCGACACCGAATTCCATGAATAAGTGCAAATCGCCCTGGGGGCGATTTGCATCGGGAGAATCGCCCGGGGGGCGATTCTCCCGGGTGGGTTAGAATCGGAGGCCAGCCGTCGTAACTGGCGCGAGCGGGTGGAGTTACCACCGGGGAGCGACGGCAACGTAGTCGCCGCGCGCCTGGGCATGTAGATCCTGCAACTCCTAGGAGCCCCGCATGGCCCAGACCCTCCTGCAGATCCCCGCACACCTCAAGCCGGCCGACGGGCGCTTCGGCTCCGGGCCGTCTCGAATCCGGCCGGCGCAGCTCGAGCACCTGATCACCGACGGCGCCGCCCTGCTCGGCACCTCGCATCGGCAGAAGCCGGTCAAGGCCCTGGTCGGGCGGGTGCGCGATGGGCTGCGCGAGCTGTTCGCACTGCCGGACGGCTACGAGGTCGCGCTGGGCAACGGCGGCACCACCGCGTTCTGGGACGCCGCCACGTGTGGTCTGGTCACCGAGCGGGCGCTCCATTTCGTATATGGAGAATTTTCGGCGAAGTTCGCCGCCAGCACGCGGGGAGCACCGTTCCTGGCCGACCCGATCGTGATCGAGGCGGCCGCCGGTGACGCGCCGGAACCGACCACGGACCCCAGCGCCGACGTTCTGGCCTGGGCTCACAACGAGACCTCCACCGGGGTGATGGTGCCGGTCACCCGGCCGCCCGGATCCGGGCACGCGCTGGTGCTGGTCGACGCGACCTCAGGCGCGGTCGGGCTGCCGGTGAACGTCGCCGAGGCCGACGCTTACTACTTCGCACCGCAGAAGGGGTTTGCCTCCGACGGAGGGCTATGGCTGGCGCTGCTCAGCCCGGCGGCGGTGGATCGGATCGGCCGGATTGCGGCGGATCGCCCCACGGTCGCAGCGCCGCGGTGGATTCCCGAGTTCCTTTCCCTGGCCATCGCGCTGGAGAACTCGATGAAGGATCAGACCTACAACACCCCCGCGCTGGCCACGCTGTTCCTGCTGGCCGACCAGATCGATTGGATGCTCGAGCTCGGCGGCCTGGACGCGATGGTGGCCCGCACGAGCGCCTCATCGGGTCACCTCTACGCCTGGGCGGACGCGCATGCGCACGCGTCGCCGTTCGTGGTCGACCCCGCGAAACGCTCGCTGGTCGTCGGGACGATCGATTTCGACGACAGCGTCGACGCCGCCGCGGTGGCGGCGACGCTGCGGGCCAACGGAATCCTGGACGTCGAGCCCTATCGAAAGCTCGGCCGCAACCAGCTGCGGGTGGCGATGTTTCCGGCCACGCCGCCGGAGGACGTCCAGGCGCTCACCGCCTGCATCGATTTCGTCCTGGAGCAGCGCTGATGGGTTCCGCGACGTCGGGCCGCCCTCGCGTCCTGGTGGCCGAGAAGATCGGCGCGTCCGGGATCGAGCTGCTCGCGGAGCACTTCGACGTCGACCTGGGCACCGACTGGAGCCGGGAGCAACTGGCCGAGCGGATCGGGGAATACGACGGAATCCTGATCCGCTCCGCCACCAAGCTCGACGCTGACCTGTTGACCCGCGCCACTCGAATGCGCGCCGTCGGGCGGGCCGGGGTCGGCGTCGACAACGTCGACCTACCGGCGGCGACCAAGCGCGGGATCATCGTGGCCAACGCCCCGCAGTCGAACGTGATCACCGCCGCCGAGCACACGATGGCGCTGCTCCTGGCGCTGGCCCGCAACGTCCCGCAGGCCCATGGCTCGCTGACCAGCGGCAAGTGGGAGCGCTCGAAGTTCTCCGGGATCGAGTTGTACGAGAAGACGCTGGGGATCCTCGGGTTCGGTCGGATCGGCCAGCTGGTGGCTCAGCGCGCGCGCGGCTTCGGCATGCGGGTGATCGCGTTCGACCCGTTCGTCGGGGCCGAGCGCTACCGCGAGCTCGGCGTGGAGAAGGCGGAGTCCTCCGACGACGTCTACGCGGGGGCCGACTTTCTCACGCTCCATCTGCCCAACACTCCCGAGACCGAGGGCTGGCTCGATGCCGGCGCGCTGGCCAAGTGCCGGGACGGTGTGCGCATCCTCAACGTGGCGCGCGGCCCGCTGGTCGTCGACGAGGACCTGCAGGCGGCGCTCGACTCGGGCAAGGTCGGCGGGGCGGCGCTCGACGTGTTCCGCTCCGAGCCGATCACCGAGCACCCGCTGTTCCATTACCCCAACGTGATCGTCACCCCGCATCTCGGGGCCTCGACCGCCGAGGCCACCGACCGCGCCGGGTTTCAGGCGGCCGAGCAGGTGGTCGCCGCCCTTACGGGTGGGGTGGTCACCAGCGCCGTGAACGTCCCGTCGATCACCGCCGAGGACATGGAGGTGCTCGGGCCGTTCCTGCCGCTGTGCCGCTCGCTCGGCGCGATCGCGATCGCCGTCGCCGAGGGCTCGTCGGTCGATCGCCTCGAGGCCGAGTTCCTCGGCCGGATCGCCGAGCGCGACACGCGCCTGCTCTCGATCGAGGTCTTGCGCGGCGTGCTGCGGGGACACACCGAGGAACCGGTCGGCGTGGTCAACGCACCGGCCATCGCCGAGGAGCGCGGAATCGAGCTGGTCGAGACCAAGCGCTCGGGGGCGCGCGACTACACCGACCTGATCCGGGTCGCGGTGACCGGCAGCGGCAACACCGTGCGCGTGGTCGGCACGGTGATCGGCCGCCGGAACCGCCCGCATCTGCTCGAGGCGTGGGGACAGCGATTCGACGTCCAGCTGGAGGACCACGTCACGCTCCTGCGCTACCGCGACCTGCCGGGCATGATCGGGCAGGCGGGGACGATCTTCGGCGCCCACGGGATCAACATCGTCTCGGCGGCCGTCGGGCGTCAGCCGGACGGCGACCAGTCAGGCGCCGAGCGCCTGGCCGCGATGGCCATCACCACGGACACCGCCGTACCGCGCGAGGTGGTCGATGAGATCGTGGGCTGCGAGGGGTTCGTGGCCGGACGCACCGTCGCGCTCTGACCGCCGACCCGCGGCGGTCAGAGGTCCGGCCAGAGCGTGCCGTCGGCGACAGCGCCGCGCTCGATCTGCTCGAGTGTCTCGTCGGTGCGGCGGTCGGCCACCATCGCATCGAGCGCCCCGTCGATCGACGGCGCCCATACCCGCCGGATCACGGCCGCGCGGCCGTTCTCGTCCTCGAGCTCGGCCCAGTCGAGCGCGACGCGAGCGCGGTCGCCGCCGGGTGCGTCCGGCGGCAATTCGTCGGAGGGACCGAACAGCGTGATCTGGGCGCGCCAGCCCTGCGGACATAGCTCGCTCATCAGCGCCCGGGCCCGGGCCTCGGCGCTGGCGGCCGCGTTCAGCCGCCGCCTCCGGCTCAGCCGGCCGCGATGGCGACGCCGCCCGCGAGTCACCAGCACCGCGAGCAGCTTTCCGCCAATCACCGCCGAGACCCCGATCACCGCGAACAGGGCAAGCGTCAGCAGCGACGGTGCACGGCCGTGCAAGGGCAGGTACGCGCCCTGGACCATGAATCCGCAGCCCGTGGCCCCGATCGTGAAACCGCCGTCGGTGGGCCGGATCGTCGGCGTGCCCAGACGGGCCAGGGTTCGCCGCTCGCGCGGGACGGTGGCACTGCGACGCATCGGCTTCACGGAGTCCCCAAGTTACCGACTCGCGAGCGATGGTGGGTAGCGTTTCCGCCGGGCGTTGACTCGCGGCCGAAAGGCACGCTACCCTGATGGGCGATGGCACTCCGCCTCGACCTGCGACTTCTCCTCCTCCCCCCTCGGGGGGAATAGCGCGCCGGCGGCCGCACGTAGCCGCGAACCAGCACTGAGAAGCCGCAAGTTCGAGAGACACCAAGGAGTGACATGACCCAGCCTGAAGACCCCAACCGAGTCCTGATCTTCGACACGACGCTGCGCGACGGCGAGCAGTCGCCGGGGATCTCGCTCAACACCCAGGAGAAGCTCGAGATCGCGCAACAGCTGGCGCGTCTGGGGGTGGACGTGATCGAGGCGGGCTTCCCGATCACCTCGCCGGGCGACTTCGAGGCGGTCCAGGAAATCTCGCGGACCGTCGAGGGCCCGGTCATCACCGGCCTGGCCCGAACCCACGTGGCCGACATCGACGCCGCCTGGGACGCCGTCAAGGACGCCGCGCGGCCGAGGATTCATACCTTCATCTCGACCTCGGACATCCACATCATCCATCAGCTGCAGACGACGCGGGAGGACGTCAAAGGCCAGGCGCGCGCTGCCGTCTCGCACGCCAAGCAGTATCTCGACGACGTCGAGTTCTCGCCGATGGACGCGACCCGGGCCGACCTCGAGTTCACCGCGGAGGTGTGCCAGATCGCCATCGACGAAGGCGCCACCACGATCAACATCCCGGACACGGTGGGCTACACGATGCCGCACGAGTACACGGCGTTCCTGGAGAAGCTCTACGAGCTGGCCCCCGATCTGCGCGACGTCGTCCTTTCGGTCCACTGTCACGACGACCTCGGTCTGGCCGTGGCCAACTCGTTCGCCGGGCTGCTGGCCGGTGCCCGCCAGGTCGAATGCGCCATCAACGGGATCGGCGAACGCGCCGGCAATGCCGCGCTGGAGGAGATCGTGATGCTCCTGCACACCCGTCAGCAGGACGTCGGACTGCACACCGGCGCGGTCACGCGGGAGATCGCTCGGACCTCGCGGATGGTCTCGCGGCTGACCGGCTATCCGGTGCAGCCGAACAAGGCGATCGTCGGGCGCAACGCCTTCGCCCACGAATCGGGGATCCACCAGGACGGCGTGCTCAAGGAGCGCACGACCTACGAGA
>JALYXK010000048.1 GCA_030947145.1 Actinomycetota bacterium | reverse complement strand
GCGTGACCCCGCGCGCCGAGGCCGAGGCGGCCACCGATCCGGCGCCCGTCGCGGTCGCCGAGGACCTGCACGCGCTGCTGCTGGGGCGCTGATGCTCTCGCTGATCGTCAACCCGTCCGCCGGCGGCGGACGGGCGGGCCGGGGACTGCCCGGGGTCCAGGCCGCGCTGAGAGAGCACGGCCTCGAGCACCATCTCGAGCTGACCCGGAGCCTCGATCACGCGCGCGAGCTCACCGTCGCCGCCGCGGCAGCCGGAGAGCTCGCCGTCGCGTTCGGCGGCGATGGCCTGGTCGGCGCGGTCGCGGGCGCCGCCGCGAGCTCCGGTGGGACCATCGGTGTGCTTCCGGGTGGACGCGGGAATGATTTCGCCCGGATGCTGGAGATTCCCCTGGATCCGCCCGCCGCCTGCGCGGTGCTGAGCACGGGCGTCGCGCGCGAGCTCGATCTCGGGCAGGTCGGCGAGCAGACCTTCATCGGAATCGCCAGCTGCGGATTCGACTCCGACGCCAACCGGATCGCCAACCAGACCCGGATCGTGCGCGGACGTCTGGTCTACGTCTACGGAGCGCTACGGGCCCTGCTGGCCTGGAAGCCGGCGACCTTCTCCGTCCGTCTCGACGGCGGGGAGGCGCTGTCGCTGACCGGCTACACGGTCGCCGCCGCCAACTCGGGCGCCTACGGCGGCGGGATGCTGCTCGCCCCGGACGCCTCACTCCAGGACGGCCTGCTCGAGATCGTGTTGGTCGCCGACGTCCCGAAGCTGCGCTTCCTGCGTCTGATGCCGACACTGTTTCAGGGCACCCACGTCTGCCAACCGGCCGTCCAGATATTGCGCGCCCGGGAGGTGGAAATCAGCGCCAGCCGCCCATTCACCCTGTACGCGGACGGCGATCCGATCGCCGAGTTGCCGGCGACCGTGCGGGCGCTGCCCGGCGCCGTCCGGGTGATGGTCCCGGCCGGATGACTCGGCTGCGCACGAAGATCGCCGCCGCCCGGGCGGTCGGTCAGCTGGCTCGGCGCGCCGGCCGGGGCGGGGGGACGAGCCTGCCCGGTCGCGTCCTGATCCGACTCGCGCCCGAGGCGATCGGGGCGCTGGCCGCCCGGTTGCGGCGCGGGTCGGTGATCATCTCGGCCACCAACGGTAAGACCACGACCGCGGCGATGACCGCCGCCGTGCTAGAGCGGGCGGGAATCGCGCTGGTCCACAACCGGGCCGGAGCCAACATGGCTGGGGGAATCGCCTCGACGCTGCTGGCGGCGGCTCGCCCCCACGGCGCGATCGACGGCGAGCTCGGCCTGTTCGAGGTCGACGAGTTCTGGCTCGACCGGGTCGCCCCCGAAGTCAGGCCGACCGCGCTGCTGCTGGGAAACCTGTTTCGCGACCAGCTCGACCGCTACGGCGAGCTCGAGACGATCGCCGATCGCTGGGCGGCGATCGTCACCACCCTGTCCCCCCCGGCGCATCTGGTGCTGAACGCCGACGACCCGCTGATCGCCGACCTCGGCCGGCATTCGGCGGCGGTCACCTACTTCGGCGTCGAGGACCGGGCGGTGGCGACGCCGGAAATGCAACACGCCTCCGATTCCAAGCACTGCCGCAACTGCGGTCACGCCTACGTCTACGACGCGATCTACCTCGGCCACCTCGGCCGCTACAGCTGTCCGTCGTGCGGTCGACGGCGCCCGGAGCCCAGCATCGCCGCCGAGCGGATCACGCTGGACGGGATCCGCGCGTCGTCGTTCACGCTGCGAACCCCGGCCGGCAGCGCCTCGATCGAGCTGCCGCTGCCCGGGCTCTACAACGTCTACAACGCCCTCGGCGCGGCCGCACTCTGCCTCGAGCTGGGGATGTCCCTGGCCGACGTCGCCGCCGGGCTGCGCACGGTCACCGCCGCGTTCGGCCGCGCCGAGACGATCTCGCTCGACGACGTCGACCTCTCGCTGCTGTTGATCAAGAACCCGGCCGGCGCCAACGAGATTCTGCGCACGCTCGCGCTCGAGGACGGCGAACTCGACCTGCTGGCCATTCTCAACGACCGGACCGCCGACGGCCGGGATGTCTCGTGGGTGTGGGACGCCGACTTCGAGCTGCTCGCGCCACGAGTGCGCGGCGCCGTCTGTTCGGGCACCCGGGCGGCCGAGCTGGCCCTGCGGCTGAAGTACGCGGGCGTGCCGACGGAGCGCCTGCGCCTTGTCCCCAGCCTCCCTGACGCGCTCGACGCCGCGCTGTCCTGCGCGAGCGGCGGCCGCCTGTTCGCGCTGCCCACCTATACCGCGATGCTGGAGCTGCGCGACGAGCTCGCGCGGCGCGGGCACGTCTCGCAGTTCTGGGAGCGGGCTCGGGTGGTGCGTCCGTGAGCGTGGTCTGGCACGACCTGGAGTGCGGTGCCTACCGCGAGGATCTCGCGCTGTGGCGCTCGCTGGCCGCCGACCACGGCGATCCGGTACTCGACATCGGAGCCGGCACCGGCCGGGTCGCCCTCGAGCTCGCCGGCGGCGGGCACGAGGTGACCGCTCTGGACCGCGACCCCGACCTGCTCGCCACGCTCTCGCGCCGGGCGGCCGGGATCGGGCTCGAGCTCGAGACGGTGCTGGCCGATGCCCGGGAGTTCGCCCTCGACCGGCGCTTCGCCCTGTGCCTGGTGCCGATGCAGACCATCCAGCTGCTCGGCGGCAGCGAAGGCAGGCAGGCCTTCCTCCGCTGTGCGGGCCGCCATCTGCGGCCGGGGGGCGTGATCGCGGTGGCCATCGCCGACACCCTCGAGCCGTTCGAGCTCGAGGACGGCGCGATCGCCCCGCTCCCCGACATCTGCGAGCTCGAGGGCGTGGTCTACAGCAGCCAGCCCACGGCGATCCGCGTCGAGCCCGAGGGGTTCGTGCTCGAGCGACGGCGCGAGACGGTGACGGTTCAGGGCTCGCGCTCGGTGGCGGTCGATCTGATCCATCTCGACCGGCTCGGGCCCGGTCAGCTCGAGGCCGAGGCGGTCCAGGCGGGCCTGCGCCGCGGCGGACGCGCCGCGATTCCCGCCACCGAGGACTACGTCGGCAGCGAGGTGGTGATCCTTCGTGGCTGAGCGCCCGTCCGATTTGCGCGTGTGCGCGCTCTACCCAGACCTGATGAACATCTACGCCGACCGCGGGAACCTCCTCCTGCTGGAGCGGCGCTGCCGCTGGCGGGGGATCGGGTTTTCGCTGTGCGCCAGCGGTCTCGATGACGAGCTCGATCCCGAAGCGGCCGACCTCTACTACATCGGCGGCGGACAAGACCGAGACCAGCGTCTCTGTGCGCTGGACCTGGCCGAGCGCAAGCGCGAGGCGCTCCACGCGATCGCGGCGCGCGGCGGGGTGATCCTGGCGGTGTGCGGCGGCTACCAGCTGCTCGGCCACAGCTACCAGCTCGGCGAGGAGACGCTTCCGGGCGCGGGCCTCGTCGACCTGCACACGGTCCGGGCCGAGGGTTCCCGCCTGATCGGCAACGTGGCGATCGAGGTTGAGCTCGACGCGGGCGCCCGGCGCGTGCTGGCCGGCTTCGAGAATCACGGCGGCCGGACCCACCTCGGCCCGCGGTCGCGAGCTCTCGGCAACGTGCTGAAGGGGCACGGGAACAACGGGCGCGACCGCCTGGAGGGGGTCCGAGCCGGCAACGTGATCGGCACCTACCTGCACGGCCCGCTCCTGCCCAAGAACGCCTGGTTCGCCGATTGGCTGATCCGTACCGCGCTGGGAATCGAGCCCCCGCTGGCGCCGCTGGAGGACGAGCTGGAGGCCGCCGCCCACGCCGACGCCCGGCGCGCGGCGGGGATTTAGCCGCCGCCCAACCGCTGCCACTACGATGGGCCGCCGTCTACTCGTGAGGATGTTCATGCCCACCCAGGCCACCGGGGCGAGGATCAGAGCGCTCGCCGGACTGATCGTGCTCGCGGTCACGATCGGCGCCTGCGGCTCAGGTCATCCGACTACCACCACCACCGCCACGCGGGCCGCCACCAGCACCCCCGTGCTGCCGGGCACCGGCCGCCCCCCGGTGACGATCGGCGACAAGAACTTCACCGAGCAGTTCGTGCTCGGCGAACTCTACATGCAGGCTCTGCAGGCGCGAGGGTTCAACGTCTCGCTGAACCGCAATATCGGCCCGCCCGAAGTCTCGATCCAGGCCGTGGCCAGTGGGGCCATAAGTATGTACCCCGAGTACCTCGACGTCTGGAACGAGTCGGTGGCGGGCTACAAGGGGACCTCCGCCAGTCCTCGCCGCGCCTACGGCAACGCCGAGGTCTACGCCGTTGCCCATGGGCTCGAACTGCTCTCACCCACGCCGTTCAGCGACACCG
>JALYXK010000025.1 GCA_030947145.1 Actinomycetota bacterium | reverse complement strand
ACATGCACGCCGGCGACGTTGACCGGCTCACCCAGCCCGGGCACGACCGCCGCCGCGCTGGGGAACGCTCCGTCGACCTGGTAGAAGGTCTGAAACGGATTGGGCAGGCGCTGCTGGAGCAGGATGTAGGAGCCCGCGGCGGTCCCGAGCACCATCAGCCCGAGCAGGATCAGCACGTAGCGGCCATAGCGCTTGAGCTGGAGCAGCGTCCGGCCCTTCACTGGGCACCCACCCCGTTCGCGTGTGCGCTCAGGCGAGTCGGGGCGCCGGAGGCCTGGGCGATCTCGCGGACGAGGGCCTTGTGGCTGAGCGGCTTGGCCGCGGCCACGTGAGTGGAGGCCAGGTCCGGGGCCGCCGCGGGGGCGGCCAGGCTGGGCAGCGTCTGGCTCGTGCACGGCACATCGGGCCGGAAGTCCGCCGGCGTCGGCGCGCCGACCCACGCCGGTCGCGCGCCGGTCAGCGGCGCTCCACCCGGGTCGATTCCCACGAGGTTGGTGACGGTTCCGACCAGGGTCGTCACCGTCCCGAGCAGGCCGCCGCTCAGGGTGTTGGTGCCGGCTCCGGCCAGCACGCGGGTGTAGTAGCCGTTGGCGTCGAAGCTGCCGGTGGCGCCGGCCACGTTGGGGAGGAAGTGCACGAAGTCCTGCCACACCGGCCGGCCGGTCGACAGCGAGCCGTCCGGTACCTGTTCGTTGAACAGCGGCACCAGGTGGGTCCGCAGGCATTCACCGACCTGCTTGGTGATCGGAAACGCCGAGGCCAGTTGGGTGAGGATCGACGGGAACTCGGTCAGCGTGGCCCGTAGCGCCGTCAGCAACGGGCGACGCCTGGCCGGGTTGATGATCGAGTTCAGCTGGGTGATCGTGCCGGTGATGCTGGCGAGGATCGGGGGGGACACCTTCAGCGAGGGGGTGAGGGCATGGGACAGATTGACCAGCGGCGGCAGTGAGCGGTCGATCGCGGTCAGCGCCGCCGGCGAGACCTGGAGGGTGCGATCGAGGCCCACGATCGACTGCGCGAGCGCGCCGTCGGTCGAGACCAGCGCGCTCGAGGTGCGGTTCAGGCCGGTGATCAGGTCGGTCAGCCGCCCCGACTCGCGGTTCAGCGTGCCGGTCACGTCCGCGGCCGAGCTCAGCAGCCGCTGTACGTCGCCGGCCTGCGTCCCGTGCAGCGCGCGGGTGATCCAGGCGATGTCCTTGAGGGCCGGCGTCAGCTGCGGGATCGCCTGCTTGAGGCCGCCCGCGCCGCTATCGGAAAGCGGCCGGCCGGGCCGCGGGCTGAAGCCCTGGTTGAGCGTGCTCAGGACTTGCGCCAGGCTGGCCCGCGCGGCCACGTCGAAGGTCGAGAGCAGCTTGTAGAACTGCACCGGCGTCGAGGTGTTCTGCAGGGGGATGGTGAAGCCCTCGTGGGCCAGTGGAGCACTCGGCGTGCCCGGATTGAGCTGCAGGTAATACCCGCCCTCCAGGAACAGGCGATCGCGGATGGTCAGCGTGGCGTTGGTGTGAATCGGCAGGCCGTTGTTCTGCAGCGTGAAAGTGACCTTGGTGGCGTCGCCATCCGGCGCGGTGGTCTGCACCTGGCCGACGTCGATCCCGGCGATCCGCATCGGCGACTGCATCCGGACATTGACGCTGTTGTTGACGATCGCGTACATCGTGTACTGATGGACGAACGGCAATCCCCCGTTGAACGCGTAGAACACCACGAACAGCGTCGCGACGATCATGATCACCGCGACCGCGAGCGGATGCAGCCGGCTCTTGCGTCGGGTCTTCTTCTTGTCGCGGTTGCGGCGGGGCAGCAACCTCACGGCACCAGCCCCGCCTTCTTCCCCAGCGCGAGCACGGGGGCCGGGGGGCTCGTGGTGTCGACGACCCTCGAGGTCTGGCCGGGATCGCCGATCCGCTGGGACCCGCTGTAGACCTCGTTACCGGCCTGGCACTGGCTGGAGTTCTCCTGGGGGTAGATGTTGAGATTGAGGTCCTTGGACGGGGTGCTGGCCTGGAACATCTGGACGGTGCCGAGGATCGGCATGAAGCGCAACCACCCGGCGGTGCTGTCTCCCTCGCTCAGGGCCGAGGCGAAGTTCCGGATCCACACGCCGGCGACGTTGCAGGCGAACTGCGCGGGGGCGACAGCGTTGAGGATCGCGCCGAGCCCGACGAACCCCGATGCCGCCGTGGTGCCGAGATCGTTGGAGCCGAGCACCTTGAACGTCTGTGTCGAGGCCGGGTCCTTTGCCAGCTTGTCGACCGCCGAGAGCGCCGAGCTCAAGCCCGTGGCCACGGCGGGAAGCTGCCGGAACACCCGCGGCGCCGCGACCAGGACTCGGTCGAGGCCCTGGGCGGCCCGTGGCAGCAGCGCCGCGCCGGGCTTCAGCGCTTGCACGATCGCCGCCGCGTTGGCCAGCACCGGCAGGGAGTTGGTCAGCACCGTGGTGCCCAGCGTTTCGGTGGGCGGCAGTTGATCGAGCGTCTGACCGAGCGCCGAGCGCTGCAGGGCGGCGAAGGTGGTGGCGCCGTCGGCGAGCAACGAGCTGACGGTCGGCGCCACCGGGGCCAGCGCGCCGGTGGTGGCGGCCAGGCCACTGACGAACTGCGGCAGATGGGTGCTGGTGGAGGCGAACAGCCGCAGCAGGTTCTCCAGCGGACCGATCAGGCGCGCTGTGCTGTAGGTCGCGTCGTTGAAAGCGGTCCCGCGGCCGGCCACCGCCTCGCCGAGCTGCGCGGTGGCGCCGCGCAGGCCCTGCTGGGTCTTCGGCCCGAAGGTCCTGAACGCGGTGTCGAGGTCGACGAACTGGATGTTGTGGTTCTGGCTGGCCTTGGTGCTCAGCGTCAGTTCTCCCCCGTCGGGCAGGCCGGGGCCCTTGCTGGTGCCCGGGATGATCTCGACGTATTTGCCACCCAGCACCGAGGCCAGGCGGACCTGATACTTCGTGTTCATCGGCAGCGGCTCGAGCGTCTTCTCCACCGCGAGCCCGAGCTGCGCATAGGGGTGAGGCCATTGCTTGGTCGGGAGCTCGGGCGAAATCGTCAGCACCTGCCCCACCCGGGCGCCGCCGACCCGCACGTCGGCGTTCTTGACCAGCTCCGCGGCGTTGGCCACATCGACCTTGATGTTGTAGGTCGGCACGAATGGCAGCCCGTTCTCGGCGATGTACGACAGATACACGGCGACGATCACGATCAGGATCGTCACCGTCCCCACCAGGATCGGGTTGTCGAAGACCTCGAAGGCGGCTTTCCGACTTTTTCTCATTTGAGCAGGTAGTTGACGAGGTTCTTGAGCACCTGGGTGGCCGGCGGGCTGGCTCCCGAGGCGGCGCTCGACGATGTCGAACCGGACGGCGCGGCCGACTTGGCCGGGGCGCCGCGGCCGGTCGAGCGGGCGATCGCCTTGACCGGGCTATAGGTGGGCTGAGCGCCGAAATGGGCGGAGCAGCCGACCACGGGCTTGGTGGCGAAGGCCGAGCAGCCGCCGTTGTTGGGACCGACCAGGAGGATTCCCAACATGTGCGAGGTCGCGTCCTCGCGGGCCAGCGCCGCGCCGATCTCGTAGGCGACGCTGAGGAAGTTCTCGACGAACCCGTGCTGCTGCAGGTTGGAGGCCAGCCTCGCGAACAACCGGGTCTCGGGCAGCGACCGCTGTAGATAAGTGCGCACGGTGCCGAGCAGGGGGGTGGCGTCGCGGATCGCCGGAATCGCCGTCTTGATCGCCGAGCCGAGCTTGGCCAGACCCGGTTTGGCCGCCTTGACGAACGGCGGCAGATCGGTCGAGACCTGGTTCAGATACGGGACCGCGGTGCGGATCTGGCCGAGCAGCGGCGTACCGTCCCTGGCCACGGTGTCGACCGACTGGAGGGCCGGGCGCATCGCGCCGAGCAGACCCGGCAGTTTCTTGATCGTCTGCGACAGCGAGTCGCGGTGGGCGGCGGTCAGCGTGGTCAGCGCCGCCGTGCGATCGAGGAATCTCTGCAGCGCCTGCGTATGCCCGGCCCCCTGCGCCGCGATCGTGTTGGTGGCGTCGACGATGGTGGCCAGCTGAGCCTTCTGGCGGGCCAGGATCCCGATCACCCGGCGGGCCAGGGCCAGCGCCGGGTTGGCCCGCCGGAGAATCGCGTTGAAGTCGGCGCCGCGTCCGGCCGTCCCGATCCCCAGCTCGTCGATGATCACCTGGAAGCGTTCGCGGGTCGGCAGGTTGAAGATGTTGAACAGGTCCAGGATGCTCACCGGCTCGGTGGTGTGCGTGACCGGAACGGTCGGCGGGTTGCTTCCGGAGCCCTTCAGCGGAGGACTGCCCGGCGTGCCCGGGTCGCAGTCGACGTAGTTCTCCGCGATCAGACCCTCGGGGCGGATCGTGCAGGTCGCGTTCTTGTGGAAGGGCATGAACTTGCTATCGATCGTGGCTTGCACCTCGGCCTTGAAGTCAGGCGTCACCACCACGTTCTCGATCTTCCCGGCCTGGGCGCCGGCGACCTTGACCAGCTGGCCGCCGATCAGTCCGCGGGCGTCATCGAAGATCACGTTGAAGCTTGCGGTGGAGCTGCCCTGCGCGGTGGCGCCGAACACCAGCACGGCGAGTAGGGCCACGGCCGCGAGCAGACCGGAGATCAGCGCAATGCGCCTCATGGACTCTGATCATGGGCCGGGTTGCAGATGCTGCCCGCGGCCGGCAGCGTGTCGGGCACCGTCCACGGGTTCGAACCGTCGCTGGCCGGAGCTCCGCCGCCCCCCGGGCAGGTGGCCAGCAGGCCGGTGCGCTCCCCGTTCAGCGGGCCGAGCTTGCTCAGCGTGGTGCCCAGCAGGCTGAGCAGGCCGGTCAGCGATGCGCCGCCGCCCTGCAGGGTCAGCAGGGACTTCAGGTAATGGCCGTTGGCGTCGTAGCTGCCGCCTTCGGCCCCGCCCACACCGTTGAAGAAGCCGGCCACCACGTCGGGCGCGTAGGGGCGCAGGCCGGAGAGGATCGGGGTCAGCGGCTTGACCCCTGCGGTGAGCGCCCTGAGGGCCGGGATGCCCTGCTTGGCCACCGGCGGCAGGCCGCCCAGCGCCCGCTTCGCGCCCGGGAACAGCCCTCTGATCTCGGCAATCGTCGGGGTCAGGTTCTGACCGAACGGGACGACCTGCCTCAGCAGCGTGGCCAGCCGCGGCGCGACCGGCTGCAGCGCGGTCAGAGCCGGGTTGACCTGCCCCAGGGAGTAATTGATATCGGCCAGCACCCCCCGGCCCTGAGCCAGTACCGCCGGGGCCCGGGAGAGCGTGTCCTGCAGCGCGAGCCGCTGGCTGGCCACCTGACGCAGCGTCGCCGCGGTGTTGGTGACGGCACCGCCGAGATCACCGGAGTGCGCGGCGAGCGATCTGGCCAGCTGGCCCGTCGAGGAGACCAGACGCTGCAGCGCGAAGCGGTCGGCCACGATCTCCGAGCCGAGTTGCGTGGCCTGGCTGAAGGCCGGGTTCAGGTAGTGCGCCAGCTGGTTCAGGTTCGAGACGGTGGGTTTGCCGACAAAGTAGGCGCCGGTCTTGAGGATTTGCTGCAGCGAACTGCGCACCTTCGGCGTCAACGCGTCGAGGACGACGTCGAGGTCGACGATCCCGCGCGTTTGCGCTACGGGTAGAGCGCCGCCACTCTCGATCGGGGCGCCGCCGCCGGGAGTGAGGCTGACGAACCGGTTGGCCACGCCGGTCAGGCTGAGCTGCCCGATCGTGGCCAGCGTGTGCGCCCGCAGCGGCGTGATGCTGCTGTCGCTGATGTCGAGCTCGATGTCCGCCAGGCCGTTGTCCGAGAGCTGCACCGAGCCCACCGACCCGACCTTATGGCCGGCGAGCGTGACCAGGTCGCCGCTGACCAGCTGCCCGGCGTCGCTGAACCGCGCGTGCAGGACATAGCTCGAGCCCCCGGTGAGGAGCACGAAGGCCACCACCACGACGGCGATGGCGAGCGCGCCCATTGCCGCCAGTCGGGCGATCTGCTGGCGCGCCATCAGGCGGGAGCCCTCATCGACTCAGCCACCGATCGGCGCCCGTGCATTGCCGCCCCAGAACAGCTGCGTGCCGATCAGCCCGATCAGATGGATGCCGAGGATGTTGGCGACCATCGACTGCGCCGTCGCCTTGCCCACCCCCACCGGGCCGCCGGAGACGTTGTAGCCGTAATAGATGCAGACGAGCACGATCATCGTCGCCATCGCCATGCACTTGATCCCGGAGAACAGGAAGTCCGTCGGCGACTGGAACTGCCAGAAGAGCTGGAGATAGCCGCCCGGAGATACCTGGCCGAGCTGGACCACGCTGGCCAGGTAGGAGGCCAGGAAGCCGACGGCGACCGAGATCATGAACAGGAAGGGCAGCACGATCCAGGTCCCGAGCAGCCGGGTCGAGCCGAGGTAGAGGATCGCGTCGAATCCCATCACCTCGAGCGCGTCGATCTCGTCCGAGATCCGCATCGAGCCGATCTCGGCGACGAAACCGGTCCCCACCTTGGCCGCCATCATGTAGCCGAATGCGTACGGGATCACCTCGCGCAGGTCGCACAGCGCGGTGATCGCCCCGGTGGCCGAGGTCGCCCCGACCGATTTGGCGGCGTAGGCCCCCTCGATCCCGCACTGCAGCCCGAGGATGAACACCAGCCCGAGCACGATCACGGCCGAGCCGGTGATCAGGATTCCGGCCTGGCGCACGGTCTCGCCGATGAACTTCAGCACGCGGCCGTTGAAGATCTTGATGACGATCTGGCCGCAGAAGCGCGATGCCTCCCCGAAGGAGGCGAGGGCCGCCAGCGGCCGGGCGAACACGTTCATCGCGGCGTGTTCAGCGCGGGGTGGGTGGCCAGCAGCGTCTGGGTGAAAGTGTAGTCGATGGCCCCGATGCCCAGGAACGCGATCACCACGGCCTGGTTGACGGCCCGGCCCACGCCCTCGGCCCCCCCGGAGGCGGTCAGCCCCTTGTAGCAGCAGACGATCGCGATCATCGCCCCGAACAGCGTCGATTTGACCAGCATGGCCAGGAACTCTGCCGTCGTCGCCTGCGAGAAGAAGGTCGAGAAGAACGGCCCGATCTGAGCGCCGTCGGAGAGGGTCACCAGCAGGCCGCCGAGCGTGCCGAAAAGCAGCGCGTAGATGGAGAACAGCGGCGTCAGGAGCATCAGTGAGAGGAACCGCGGGACGACGAGGCTCTTGATCGGGTCGACGCCGAGCACCATCAGCGCGTCGAGCTCCTCGCGGATCTTGCGCGCGCCGAGGTCGGCGGTCATCGCCGTTCCGGCCACGCCGGCCATCACGATCGCGCACACCAACGGGGCGAATTCCCTCATCACGATGATCACGAACAGTCCGCCGAGGCGGTCGATCGCGCCGAGCAGGTTGAGGAAGTTGCCGACCTCGATCCCGGCCGGTCCGTAGGTGAAGGCCAGCGAGGCCAGGATCATCGGGAACCAGCCGAGCCGGAGCGCGAACAGGAACTGGTCGACGAGCTCCGGACCGAAGTTGAAGGGAGGCGTTATCGCCGCGACGATCGTGCGCCTGAACAGGAGCACCATCGCACCGATTGTCTCGATGAATCCCCTGACCGGCCCGTAGCCGAACCTGAGAACAACATCCATGCGGCGACGCTTCTCCTCTCCGTCCTGTGCCTCGCCCGGAACCCGAGGTCGCGACGATCATATTCGTAACGGAGGTGTAGCCGCAATGTTGAACCGTTGGCCACGTGGCCAGGTCGGGACCCGCGTTCCGGCCGGTGTCAGGAGCCCTCTCCGGCGCGTCTCCGGCCTCGCGACACCCGGCCGGCGAGGGCCACTATACTTTATGAAGTATGTCTACGTTCAGGCGTTTGCTCGGCTTACTTGGGCCCTACCGCAGCGGGGTAGTGTGGTCGTTCGCGCTCGCGTCCGGGGCGATGGGCGCGACCGTCCTGATCCCCGCCCTGACCGGCCGCGCGATCGACGCGGTCCGGGCGCACCATCGCCATCAGCTGACGATCTATGCGATCGCGATCGTGGCCGCCGGTCTGGCCCGGCTCGGCCTGAGCGTCTTCCGGCGGCTGATCGCCGGTCGTGTATCGCTGGGGATCGAGTTCGACCTGCGCAACCAGCTCTACGAGCAACTGCAGCGGCTCGAGCTCGGTTTCTTCGACGGTCAGCAGACCGGCCAGCTGATGTCGCGGGCCACCGTCGACCTGCAGGCGGTGCGCTTCTTCCTCGGGTACGGGCTGATCTTCATCGCCCAGTCGATGCTGACCATCGCGCTGGCAGCGATCGCCATGTTCGCGCTGCGGCCCGAGCTGGCCGCGCTCTCGCTGGCCCCGGTGCCGTTCGGGGTGCTGATCGCCTCGCGCTACGGAAAGCACTCGCAGCCGGCGATCCGGGAGGCCCAGCAGCGGATCGCCGAGTTGACCGCCGAGGCGGAGGAGAACATCTCCGGCGTCCGCGTGGTCAAGGCGTTTGCCCAGGAGGAGCGCCAGCTGGATCGCTTCGGCCAGGTGGTCGAGCGCGTTTTCAGCCAACAGATGGTGGCCACGAAGATCCAGGCGCTGTACCAGCCGCTGATCAGCTTTCTGCCCAATCTCGGCCTGGCGGCGATCTTGCTCGTCGGAGGCCGCGAGGTCATCAACGGCTCGCTGACCGTCGGACAGTTCACCGCCTTCTATGCCTATCTGCTGATGCTGATCTCGCCGATGCGGACCCTCGGCTACATGCTCGGTTCCGCCCAGCGGGCCACCGCCTCCGGCGCGAGGATTTTCCAGATCCTCGATCGGGCTCCGCACATCACGGCCCCCGACCACGCGCCGGCCCTGCCCGAGGGCGGGGGACGCGTGACCATGCGCGGGGTCGGGCTGACCTTCGCGGGCGCCCGGCACCCGGCGCTGAGCGATATTGACCTCGACGTGGACGCGGGCGAGACGGTGGCGCTGGTCGGCGCCATGGGCTCGGGCAAGACCGCGCTCGTCTCACTCCTGTCTCGGCTCTATGACGTCAGCACAGGCTCGGTGACCATCGACGGGGCCGACGTCCGCACGGTCGATCTGGTCAGCCTGCGCCGGGCCGTCGCCGTGGTCAACGACGACCCCTTCCTGTTCTCGGCCAGCGTGCACGACAACATCGCCTACGGCCGGGCCGACGCGACGCGGGCAGAGGTGGAGAGGGCGGCGGCCGCGGCCCAGGCCGATGATTTCATCCGCCGGCTACCCGACGGCTACGACACGCTGATCGGGGAGCGCGGGCTGACGATCTCCGGCGGCCAGCGCCAGCGCATAGCGATCGCCCGCGCGATCGTGGCCCAGCCCCGGATCCTGGTCCTCGACGACGCCACCTCCTCGGTCGACGCCTCGACCGAGCAGGAGATCAAGCTCGCGCTGGGGGAGGTGATGGCCAACCGAACCACATTCGTGATCGCCCATCGCCTCTCGACGATCGCCTTGGCCGAGCGGATCTTCGTGCTGGAGGACGGCGGTCTGGTCAGCCAGGGCTCGCACGAGGATCTCCTGGAGACCTCTGAGCTGTACCGGGAGATCGTCGAGAAGGGCATGCCGGATCAGGTGTTTTTGAATCGCAAGCCGGCCGAGGCGGTGGGACTTTGAACGCTGGATCGGGCTCCGAGCTGCGGCGCCGACTGCGCCAGACAGGCGGCCGGGGCCGCAAGCTGCGCGGTCTGGCGCTGCTGCTGGCTCCGTATCGCTGGCGCGTGATCGCCATGCTGGTCGCGCTGGTCGCCGCGACAGGCGCGGCGCTGGCCCCGGCGCCGCTGGCCAAGGTGGCGATCGACCAGGGGATCCAGCGCCACGACGCCGGCGCGCTCGATCTGGTCGTGGCCTCGTTCCTGGCCTCGGCCGTGATCTACGCCGCGGCCACCTACGCGCAGACCTACCTCGTCGGCTGGGTCGGCCAGCGGGCACTGCAGGACCTCCGCGTCCAGCTGTTCCAGCATCTGCAATCGCTTTCGATCGGCTTCTACTCCCGCAACCGCGCCGGCGTGATCATCTCGCGGCTGACCAATGACGTCGAGGCGCTCGATCAGCTGGTCGAGGACGGCCTGGGCACGCTGATCCAGTCGGGTCTGACGCTGCTGGGGGTGCTGGTGATCCTGGTCGTGATGGACTTCCATCTGGCCCTGTTGACCTTCATCGCGCTACCGCTGCTGGCCATCGGCGCGCTGCTGTTCCGGATCGCCTCGGCCGACGCCTACCGGCTGACGCGCGAGAGGATCGCCACCATCACCGGCTACCTGCAGGAGAGCCTGTCCGGCATCCGGGTGGTGCGCTCGTTCGGTCA
>JALYXK010000459.1 GCA_030947145.1 Actinomycetota bacterium | reverse complement strand
ACGCGTGGCTCGAGCGAGGCCCCGCAGGAACAGCAGAAAGCGTCCTGCGCGGCATGCGCGGCGCCGCATACCGGGCAGTGATCCGGCCCGGGGCCGAAGAGGCCGACCCCACCGCCCGGCCCGCGGGGCTGCCACTTCTCGAACACCAGGTGGCGATGCAGGTAGAGCACCGTCTGCCGCATTACCGCGGCCACCGGAAGCGCGATCAGCGCACCGGCGATTCCGTAGAGCTGGTAGCCGATCAGCAGCGAGAGGATGATCAGGATCGGGTTGATCCGCAGCGAGATCCTGAACACCTGCGGCGCGACGAAATGCCCCTCGAGCTGCTGCAGCGCGATGAACAGCAGCACCACCCACAGGGCGGAGATCGGATGGGTGAACAGCGCGACCAGCACCGCCGGGGTGGGGCCGATGATCGGGCCGACATAGGGAATGAACTCCATCAGGCCGTAGAACGCCCCGAAGAACAGGGCGTAGGTATTGCCGTCGGGGAAGACGCCGGTAATGCCGAAGATCCACAGCGCCAAGGCGGCGCTCGATCCCATGATCAGGCTGAACAGGAGCTGTCCCCGCACGTAGTCGAATACGGCTTTCTGGACCAGCAGCGGGTAGTCGTCCTCCGGGGTGCCGTCGCCCGGCGGCATCGTCCGCCGGACCAGCGCGCCTATCGCTCGGCCGTAGACCAGCAGGTAGATCGACAGCACCAGCACCAGCACAAGGTCGAAGGAGATCGTCACCAGCTTCCCGAGCAGGTCCCGCGAGAAGGTGATGATGCTCCCGGAGCTCTTTAACACTCGCTTCTGGAGCGTCTGCAGCGCGGTCTGGCCCTGCTGCTGGATCTTGACGTTGATGCCGTTGCGGGTCAGCCAGCTCTGCAGCTGGGCCAGGCTGTGGTTGGCCTGTTTGACCAGATGGGGGACATCGTTGGAGAAGTGGGTCACCTGCGTGCTGACCGGAGAGGAGAGCGCCACGCCGAGCCCGCCGAGGCTGGCAAACCCTCCGAGGTACAGGATCAAGATCGCCAGGCCGCGCGGCATGACCCGCTCGAGCATCTTCACCAGCGGGTTCAACAGCAGCGCGATCAGGCCCGCGATGATCAGGATCAGCAGCACCGCACCAGCGGCGCGGGCCAGCTCCCACAGTCCGAGCAACCCGAGGGGCAGCAGCACCATCTGCACCCAGCGCGGGACCACGACGGGGGCCACCGGCCCCGGCACGGGCGGGCCCAGGGTCCGGGCTTCGTGCTCCTGCGTCTCGGGCCGCGGGTCCTGCGACAGGTCGCCCGGATCCTCGTGGTCAGGCAGGCGTCGCCCCGGGCGGCGGAACGCCGCCAGACGCGGAGCCACGAATTCGCGGGAAAACTTCAAACGCATCCAACTGGAAGTATCCCCGCCGTGAGGACATGAGCGAAGCAACCACAATCCTGTTCGTCGGCGACGTGGTCGGCGGGATCGGAAAGCGGACGCTGCTGCGGTTGCTGCCGGCCCTTCGGGACCGGTTTGCGCCGGATTTCGTCGTGGTCAACGGGGAGAACGTGGCCGGCGGCCTCGGGATCACGCCGAAGATCGCGCGCGAGCTGTTCGCGGCCGAGGTCGACGTGATCACGCTGGGAAATCACACCTACCGCCATCGCGAGATCTACCCCTACCTGGACGAGGAGGATCGGATCCTCCGGCCGGCCAACTTCCTGAGGAGCCAGCCCGGGCACGGCTGGTGCGTGGTCTCGCGCGACGGAGTCCGCCTGGGCGTCGTCTCCCTGTCGGGCAACCTCTTCATGAACGCCGGCCGCCCCGTGTTCTCCGAGGCCGACGCCGCTTTGCACGCCCTCAAGGGCAAGGTCGACCACCTGCTGGTGGACATGCACGCCGAGGCGACCAGCGAGAAGGTCGGGATGGGCTGGCACCTGGACGGCCGGGCCACCGCCGTGGTCGGCACCCACACGCACATCCCCACGGCCGACGCCCGCGTCCTTCCGGGCGGCACCGCATACATCACCGATGTCGGCATGACCGGCCCCCGCGGGGGCGTGATCGGGGTCAAGCGCGAGCAGGCCCTGGAGTCGATGATCACCAAGATGCCCGTCCGCTTCGAGACCTCGACCGAGGACCCGTGGCTCAACGGGGTGGTGATCCGGGCCCCGGAACCGATGCGGGCGGCCTCGATCGAGCCGGTGCTCGAGCCCGCGCCCGGCGTTAGCTAGTCGGCGCCGCCACGGCGACGCTGGGACGTTCGCCGGATGTGCCGGCGGGAGCCGGCGCCTGGGCCCAGGGAAGCTCGGTGCTGGGATGGGCGGCGATCAGGGTCAGCATCACCAGCGGGAAGAACCAGGGGATGTATAGATAGAACCAGTGGCTGATCCCGAGCTGGAGGGCGATCAGCACCGCGGCGGCCAGGGCGGCGACCTCGACGAGCGTGCGCCGCCGCGGGACGAAGGCGACCATCACCCCCAGCCCCGCCGCGGTGCCCTGGACCAGGTGCTGTTCGAGGCCGAGCCCTCCCCACAGGCCCCAGATCGAGAACGGCGAGCCACGCCCGGCCTGGTAGGCGATCGAGTCGTGCCAGAAGGCGTGGAGGTTCGACTTCAGGATCACCGGCAGCAAGGCGACGGCCAGCGTGAGCGCATAGGCGAGGACGTAGAGGGCGAGCGAGCGCTTGCGCGGCCAATCCCCCTGCCCGCGCAAGAACAGCGGCCCGAGGGCCAAGGGCGCGAACTTGGTCAGTCCGCCCAGCGCGGCGGTGACGCCGCGGACCGGCGCCCAGGTGATGAGGAGCAACGCCAGCACGATCAGCAGCGCCACCAGCGAGTCGTTGCTGTTGGAGCTCAGCGCGTACAGGGTGAAGGGGTATGCCGCCCAGGCGTAGGCCAGGACGATGCCGGTGGTGGGCCCGCGGACCCGGCGCCCGAGCAGGAACAGGCCCACCAGGGTGAGCAGGTCGAAGGCGATCGCCGCGGCGTGGGCGGCGGGTAGGTCGTCCCAGGCGCCACTCCACCCGAAGATCGCGCGGGCGGGGACGTAGGCGTAGTAGTCGACCGGGCCGTAGGTGTCGCCGTTGGGATTGTTCGAGGGATAGTGGCCGTAGAGCGGCTTTCCGTGGATCAGCTTGTCGGCGCCGATCACCCCGGCGTAGCCGACGTCGATCGCGTTGGAGTCGGTGACGTTCAGCCCAACCCGGAACCCGACCAGGAAGATGAGCGCCACCGCCAGCCAGGGCACCGGGACGAGCAGGCGCAGCGGCTCGCGCGGGCGTCCGCGACCAAAGGCCAGCAGCAGCATCCGGACCAGCAGATAGAGCAGAAACGGATAGGCCAGCGGCACGGAGATCCCGATCAGGGCATGGTTGAAGAAGGCCAGCGAGACCGAGAAGCCGAGCAGCACCAGCAGGTCGAGGTGCAGCAGCGTGGGCCTACGGCGCCAGGGAATGAACGGGGCCAGGAACAGCAGGCACAGCGGCAGCCACACGTACCAGCTGTTGACCTTGCGTCCGAACGCACCGGGATAGCCCCGGGCCATCGTCCAGGCGACCTGAAAGCCGGTCCAGGCCTCGGTGACCCGACCGCTGGCGTCGTCGACGTAGACCTGCGTCAGCTCCTTCTGGTGCGGCGGACGGTTGAACCAGCTCACCTGCCAGCGCCCGGGACCCTTGGTGTACTCGTAGGCGATCAGCGTCGGGTGGCGGCGCAGCTCGGCCACGACCTTCGGCGAGCGAAGGGCGATTCGCTTGGCCTGGTTCGCGGTCAGGCGGTAACCGGACGGCGGCTTGTTCTTGACCAGGACGATCACCGGGGTGTTCGGGTCGGGCGCCGTCGAGCGCGTCACCGGACGTGTCGTCCGCTGCCCGGCCGCGCCCGCGCGAAGCAGCGGAGAAGAGCCGGCGTGCGGCCCAGATCCTGCCGCCGACCCGGTCGCCGCGGCGCCGGCGGGCGTCAACGCCAGAGCCATCATCCCCACGGCGAGCATCAACGCCGCGCGGAGCCAAACGATCAGGCCACGTCGGGCAGCGGCACTCGGCGCTAGGCCTTGAAGCTCCAAAGTTTCTGTCCAACGAAGGACAGCGGCGTGCCCGCCGCGATCGCGATCGCCTGCGCGATCACCTTGCTCATGCCGCCGCCGCTGACCAGCGCGACGAGCACGACGTAGGTGAGACCGAAGGCCACGAGCGAGACCGTAAAGAAGCGAACCCCCTGCTGAGCCGGATGATGCTGCTTGGCGTCAAAGGTCCAGTGGCGGTTCCACCAGAAGTTATTGGTCACCGAGACCAGGAACGCGATCGCCGAGGCGACCCGGTAGTCGACCTTCAGCAGATGGACGCAGACCGCGAACACGACCAGGTTGACCGCGTAGCCGCTGGCCCCGACCGCGGCAAAGCGGATCAGCTGAATCCAATTGTGGGTCTGGCGGACGCCATCGCGCACCCGGGCGCGGAATGGCATCTGGACGGTGGGGAAATCGACGGTTGAGCTCATGTCTACGGTCGTGCTCATGTCTTCGGGCACGCGGGCAAATGTATCGACGCCGGGTCAGCCCTCCATAAGAGGCCGCGACGGTTAACCGGGCCCTAATCCGGGTCGGGCGCTCGCCTGCAGGCCGAAATGCGCCCTCACCATCGGGGCCACGTCGCGCAACGACCATTGCGCATGGACCTCGCGCGAAGACGGCCCGGTGCCGCACCAGAGCAGGGCTCCCAGCGAATCCGAGCGGTGCAGCGAGCCGTGGCTGCCGCCGCCGACGTGGTCGGCCCCGCCCCAGTCGACGAACTCGTATCCCGGGGCCGCCGACAGCAGCACGTCGCCGGCGGTGGGGCACTTCAGCGCCGACCAGATCCGGGCCAGCGCGTCCGGATAGTCGGGGCTGAGAAAGCGTCCGTCCTGCACCTCGGCGCCCAGCGCGGGCAGCTCGCCCTCGACGCTCCAGAGCAGGCCGCGAGGGTCCTGCAGCTCGCCCCCGGCCGCGAACCGAAGCTCGCCCCGGCCGCTGCGGACCACGGCCTCCTCGCCGTCGAGCGAGAGCACCAGGTCCACGCCCTCGAGCTCGCGGACGATCTCGATCGAGCGCTCGGCCAGCGACTCGCGGTGCTCCTCGTCCAGCACGTAGATCATGGCCGCGCGCTGAGCTGGGCTGATCGCGACCTCGGCGCCGATCGAGCGCGAGGCGCTCGGCGTGGCCACGTGAAAATCCTCGAATGCCTGATCGAGGCGGATCCGGGCCTCGACCGAGGCCTGCGAGTGGTCGGAGGTGACGATCACCGCGTGCTCCGCCAGGAAGGCGTCGGGCCCCCCGGCGGCGTGCATCAGCCGCTCGAGCTGGCGATCGGCATTGGCGATCGAGGTGACCTGGGCGTGCGGACCGTTCTTGTGCGACCAGGCGTCGTTGTCGGGCAGGGAGAACAGCAGGAAGTCGAACAGGTCGTGCTCGATCAGATAGGCCCCGACGCAGCCGGTGTGCTGATCGCGCACGCCCGGCATCCCCAGCTGGCCGCGGCAGCCGGTCTTGCGACTGGCGTAGAGGTCGGCGTAGAACAGCTCTTGCGGGCCGTCGATCGTCCGGCGAAACAGGGTCGAGGTGACGATCCGGGCCAGCGCCGACTCATTCGAGACCTCGTGCTGATGACGGCCCCGGTAGATCAGATATGTGGTGCCGGCCGTCCG
>JALYXK010000458.1 GCA_030947145.1 Actinomycetota bacterium | reverse complement strand
GCAGGGCGTTCTCCACGGTGGCCTTCGGCGGCGCGACGTAGTACGCGACCTCACGCGGATGGGCGGGATCGCTGATGTTGAAGATCCGCAGGCCGGAGTTGATGAACGAGCAGGCGACGATCTCCGGGTCGATCTCGCGGGGAACCGAGCAGTAGTGGCCGGCGTATCCCTGCACCGGGCTCAGTGCCCCGGGATCCTGCGCGGCCGCTTTGTGCTCGGCCGGCTGATTGACGTCCAGCCGAAGGTTTGAGACGACCCGCGGATGCGCTTCGTCGGCGATGTCGATAATCCGCGCCGCCCCGACCGTGTCCGGCGGCTCGCGCTTGGCTAGGGAGTAGGCGTACTCGTCGAACTCGAGTAGGTACGGATGGCGGTTGATCACCATCGAGGCCGAACTCTGCGGAATCGTGACGTTGGACCAGGTCAGGCGGCTGCTCTCCTTGACCTGTGCGTGAGGAAGGCGGTTCTGGATCTGGCTGACGTCGAGCGTGTCGAGCTCGCCGCCGGTCGGGTTGGAGATGTACGCGATGTCGCCGTTGTCACTGATCGACAGGCCGTGCGAGATCATGTTTCCCTGCCAGACATCGTGCGGATGCCGCGGATCGGACACGTCGATCGCAGTGATTGACGGGATGGCCGTCCCGGTCGCCCAGAACGTGTTCCCGTCCGGCGAGAACGCCCCTTCGTGCCCGAACCGGGCGATCAGGCCGGTGAAATCGAGCACCGGATGACGACAGTCCTGGGCGAGGCTGTAGAAGGCAGCATCCCCCGGATAGGTTGCCGGATTGCCGAGCACCGCCCCCAACAGACCGCGCTTGGCGTTGAGCGATAGAGACTCGTGGGGCGAGAGCATCGGCAGCGCCGTCAGCGTCGCCGTCTGCACCGGGTGCGATGGATCGGACATATCGAGCACGGCCACGCCGAGGGAGGGTAGGTTCGTCAGGCTGATCGCATTGGTCGGAAACAGCAGCGCCGTGTCGTAGTAGGCGCACATATGGCCTGCAGGATCGGTGTAGGAAAACACCTTGAAGCCACCCGAACTGCCCTGGTGGGCGACGAACGAGAGGTTGCAGGTGAACCCGTTCGCCGCGGCTCCGGAGCTGATCACGGCCCCGGGAACGCGACCGTCGGGATACCCGGTCAGGGGATGCGAGCCCGCCGCGCACGGAGTCGTCGGCGTTGCCACGTTGGCCGGCTCCGGAGGATCCTGCAGCTGCGTCGGCGTGATCGTCTGCCCAACTCCCTGACCCAATGCCAACAAGTCACCCAAACTGGTACCCGACGCGCCCCGTGCCCCGCTGGAGCTGATCGCGAACCCACCAGCTGCGGCGAGCAGCATCACGGTCGCCGCGAGCAGCACCGTGCGATCCCATCCAAGCGCCCGTCGCCAACGCCCGATCAGCCTCACCCGCGTTCTCCTCTCCCCGTTCTTCAGGCAGCCGCGCGGCTCAAGGCTACACCCCTCGGACGGACCGAGCCGCGCCATCGCGGTCTCAGTGAATCACGCGGTATTTGACGTGGGGACGGCCCGGGAGTCGATCACGCTGACCGGTTGGAAAGCGGCGAGGTATTGCTGCACGACGCCTGATCCCACGGCCCCTCGCCGACACCGAACATCTTGCCCCCCATGTATGGAGCGGGCGTGTTCGTCCCAGCCGTTCTGTTGCCGAAGATCAGGCGACCAATCCCATGGGCCACCGCGCTCGAGGCGCACTGCGAAGAACATCGATCGAAATAGTCTCACGCGCGCCGGCAAGTCGGAGTAGGTTCGCTGCAGACCGCACTAGAGTCGATCAACGTCAGGAGCAGTCGTGACCAACCACGTCCGTATGGGCATTTACTCGATCACCCAGGGCACCTACGAGGAGCTCGTCGAGCAGGCGCGCGATGGCCTGGCGCCGATCCTGCGCGACAGCCCGGGCTTCGTCTTCTATTCGGTGAGCGACGTCGGCGACGGGCGCCTCGTGTCGGTCAGCACGTGGGAGAGCCGCGAGCAGGCCGAGGCGGCCGCAGCCAAGAGCGCCGAGTGGGTCAGCGAGAACATGGCCGCCTCGATCTCCCTGCAGGAGAACCTGATCGGTGAGATGACAACCCTCGCTGCTACCGATCGAAGCGCAGTCTAGGAGGAGACGGCCACGCGGACCTGAGATCTCATCCCGCTCAGTCCGGGCGGCGACCGCGCTGGGCGGTCAGCACCAGCGTGTGCCGTGCGACCTGGTCTCCTGACAGCTCGACCGTATAGCGCGCGCCGGGCTTGTACACGGGCGGTGTGAGGACTGTCGCCGAGCCGCTGCCGGCGAGCGAGAAGCTCCAGCGATTCGCGTTGCTCAGAGTGGAGAACTCGCGGGCCGTGCGGTGCATGCTCACCGTCCAGCGGTAGACCGAGTACTGATCGTCGGCGCTGGAATAAGTGAACGGAGAGGGGTTGCGCGCGGGGTGCGCGAAGTTGGCCATGATCTTGCCGATCGACCACCCCAGATCCCGCGTCCAGTACGGTCAGGAGTGCCTGCCCGGCCCGTAGTCATCGAAGTAGGCGGGGATCCCCAGCGAGTGCAGACGCGCCTGGAAGTCCTGGTTGTCGCGCCACACGAGTCCCTCCGCCGCCGAGAATCGACATCGGGTTGTCGTACGGACCCGGGAGCCCGTTGCCCCAGTACATGTACATCCGCGTCCAGCGAAGGTTCTCGGCCAGGGTCGCCGGGTCATGCGCAGCCCAATTGATGCCGTCGGTCACGGGGTTCCCAAAGAACGTATTGGGCGGCACGCCGTCCAGGCCCACCTCGGTGGCGTTGACGATGGTCATCGCGCCGAGACGGGGGTCGGCTTCATGGTAGATGTCGGGCGCGGCCGAGTAGCCCAGCGCGACGCTGAACCGGTCCGGGTGGCGGGCGGCGTAGCTCATCGAGCAGAAGCCGCCCTGCGACAACCCCGCGATCGCGCGCGCGGAGCGCTTCGCGATCGTCCGCAGGTTGGAGTCGATCCACGGAATCACCTGTCGACGTGGAACTTCTCCCAACTCTGGGCGCCGCCTGGCCAGTTCGTGCACCTAACCGCCGCCGCCGTCGGCCAGCGCGATGTCCGGCATCACCGTGATCAGGTCCCGATTGCCGATCACCTTCTCCGCATTCCCCTGGACCGTCCAATCCGACGCCCGGCCGCTGGTCCCATGCAGCAGGTAGAAGACCGGAAAGCGCCCTCGCGGATGCGATGCGTAGGTGGGCGGCAGCGCCGATCAGCCGCCTCATCAGGACGCTGTCCACGGCCGCGGAACCCTAGCGACAGGTCCGTCAGCCAACAAGCTCTGAGGTACTTCGGCTGACCTGCCCGAACGCTTCGGCAATCCCCGGCCGCTCTGGAAGCGCCCGAAGGATTAGCGGCGCTACAGTCACGCCGCGTGAGCGGCTGGAGGCCCTGATTTGCTGAGCCGTTATCTGTTGGGAGTGGTGCTGCTCCTAACCGTAGGCGGCGGCTGCGCTTGGACGGGCTTCCTGCTCCGGAGCGAGCTACTACCTCACTGGTCGGGCGCGATCGCACGCCTCGCGGAGGCGATCATCGCATTGGGAGCGATGTTTGCGTTGGCCGAAGGGCTCGGGCTGGCGGGCCTGCTGCGAGGCGAGTGGCTGGCCGCGGTCAGCCTGGTGATGGTGCTGGTCGCTCACCGCCGAACCCGGCGGCGCGCCGCGCCCGAAGAAACGACCTGGTCGTTCGGACCGCTGTCACGGTGGGAGGTGATCGTGGCGGTGGCAGCGGGAGCCCTGATCGCCGGCCACTGGAGCACCGCGATCAACGGGGCGCTCCATGGGGGCATGCTGGGCCCTGACACGCTCGCATATCACGGTCCGATTGCCGCACTGTTCTCACAGTCTGGATCGATCGTGGATCCGCCGAGGGTCTACGGCGATCCTGCGGTCGCGTTCTATCCGGGCAACTCTGAACTGTTCCACGCAGTTCTGATTGACCTATTTGCACGGGATGTCATGTCGCCGCTGGTCAATGTGGGGTGGCTGGCGCTGTCGCTCCTGGCCGCTTGGTGTATCGGGCGCCCGACGGGACGCGCCGGGCTGACCGTCGTCCTCGTCGCCGCCGTGATCGATCTGCCCGTCTTCTCCACCAGTCAGCCAGGTAGTGGCGATAACGACACGATGGCGCTCGCGATGATGCTCTCGTCGCTAGCGCTGGCTTTGCATGCCGTCCAGGTGAGGCGGTCCGGTTTCTACCGCCAGGAGAGGGGAATCGTTCTCGCCCTGGCCGGGCTGGCCGGGGGCTTGGCGGTCGGGACCAAGCTTGCCTTCCTGGGCCCACTCGGTCTCATGACGCTGGCCGTAATGCTCGCCGTTGACGGGAAACGTGAGCGCCTCTCATGGATGCTCAGCCTCATCGCCGGCTGTGGCTTCTGGTTCATCCGCAACCTGATCGCTTTCGGCAGCCCGGTTCCGGCTGTCAAGCTCGGTATCGGGCCGGTTGCTCTGCCCGCTGCGATCCTTCCGCGCTCTCACGCGGTGAGCGAGTTCATTGGAAACGGCCGCTATTGGCGGGGCGTGCTGCTTCCCGGCCTCCACTGGGCGTTCACCTTCCTGTGGCCGGCGGTGCTCGGCATAGCGGCAGCCGGCGCTGTTCTGGCCAGCTTCCGCGGACGTTCGCGCCTCGAACGTCTCCTCGGCCCGGTGGTGCTGCTGGAGGCCATCGCGTACCTGTTCACCCCGAGGACCGCAGACGGCCTATTCTTCCAGTTCAACCTCCGCTACCTCGTCCCAGCGGTACTGACCGGCATCGTCCTGCTGGTCAGAAATATGCCGGGTTTACCTCGGGCCTGGGTCGCGGTCGCCTGTGTTCCGGCGCTGGCTGCAGTTGTCCTCGACATCACCGAGGGGCCGCGGTTCGCTACGGTCGCATCCCTCTCGGCGATTGTCATATTTGCCGGCGCGCTAGTGCTCGTCCGCTTCAGCCGTCGGATCCCGCGGCGGGCGTTGGTCACCCTCGGGGCGGCCGGGGCCGGCTTGCTACTTCTCTGGCCAGTCGAGCGCACCTACCTGGCCACCCGGTACGTGTCGGGGGCGCTGACCGGTTGCGAATTGGGTCCGTGCACTCCTCTGCGTTTCGCTGCTTTCCTGCACGGCGCGCGGATTGCGGTCGCGGGGGGGCTGGGGCCCTACCCGCTGTTCGGCGACGATCTCTCCAACCGGACGGTGGACGTGGAAACTCACGGCCGCCACGGAACCTCGTCACCGATCGATTCCTGCCGTGCTTGGCGTGACGCCCTTCGACTTGGACGCTTTCGATACGTGGTCATCAGTCCGGCTTACTACCTCTATCCCATCGTAACGAGCGTGCGCGAGGCAGCTTGGACGCGGAGCGACCCCTCCGCGGTCACGCTGAGCGTCACCCCCACCTTGTTCGGTGGCACCATCTCCACCTTCAAGCTCGTGCGGCCGCCGAACTCAGCCGCCTGTTCGCAACCAACCGCCGCCTTCACGCCTTCTGGTGGTGTGGCCCGCGGATAGTTGAGTTGGCGGGCCGTCCCACCGTCCCCCGCCCCGCCAACCCGCCAACCCGATTTCCCGCTCCGGCGAGACGGAGGGGCGGAACGGAGACAGCCGAACGGGAGGAGCCGGGACTCTGGCTCGCCGATCACGTCGTGCACGCGTCCTCGCCGCTCAAAAAGGGGTCCGCGCGGGTATGTTGTCCTCAGTGCCGGAAGCCCATGATCTTCTCCCAGCGCACCCGGAGCGGGCGCCGGTGTCAGCTGACTCGCCGTTCATCACAGGGCGCGCTCCCCGCGAACCGGCGTCCACGGGCGCGCCGATGGTCGGGCACTGGATCGATGGCGAGCCGGTCGTGCCGCCAGGGGTGGCGACCGCTGACGTGTTCGATCCGGCGACGGGTCGCGTCTCCGGCCGGGTCGCCCTCGCCGACCGGGAGCTGGTCGATAGGGCGATCCGCTCATCCGTGGCGGCCGGTGCGGGCTGGCGCGATCTGCCTCTGTCGCGCCGGATGCCGATCATGCATCGGCTCCGGTCTGCGCTGATCGACCATGCCGATGAGCTCGCCCGGGCGATTGCCTCGGAGCACGGCAAGGTGATCGACGACGCCGCCGGCGAGATCCAGCGCGGCTTGGAGATCGTCGAGCTGGCGTGCTCGGCGCCGGTGATGCTGAAAGGCGGCTATTCTGAGCAGGTCGCCGGGGGCATCGATACGTATTCGATCCGTCAGCCACTCGGGGTGTGCATCGGGATCACGCCGTTCAACTTTCCCGCGATGGTGCCGCTGTGGATGTTCCCGATTGCGCTGGCCTGCGGCAATACGTTCGTGCTGAAGCCGTCCGAGCGTGACCCATCGGCGTCGCTGATCCTGGCCCGGCTGGCTTTGGAAGCGGGTGTCCCGCCGGGAGTGCTGAACGTAGTCCAAGGAGACCGGGACGCGGTTCTGGCCCTGCTCGACCACGTCGATGTCGCCGCGGTGAGCTTCGTCGGCTCCACCGCTGTGGCGCGGGAGGTCTACCGTCGAGCGGCAGAATCGGGCAAGCGTGTCCAGGCCCTCGGAGGCGCGAAGAATCATGTCGTGGTGATGCCCGACGCCGATGTCGAGCAGGCCGCGGACGCCGCGGTGTCGGCGGCCTTCGGCTCGACGGGCCAGCGGTGCATGGCGATCTCCGTGGCGGTCGCGGTCGGGCCGATTGCCGATCAACTCGTGGCGGAGATCAGCGCGAGGGTTGGTCGCCTCCGGGTGGGGGCCGCGTCCGAGGCGAGTTCCGAGATGGGCCCCCTGGTCACCGCAGGGGCGCGGGATCGCGTCCGAGACTACATCGAGCGGGGGGTAAGGTCGGGGGCTACGCTCGTCAACGACGGCCGCGAGACGGCGGTCGACGGCGGCGATGGGTTCTTCATGGGCCCGACGGTGTTCGACCGGGTCTCCTCCGGGATGGACATCTACGACGACGAGGTGTTCGGTCCGATGCTCGGGGTCGTGCGGGTGAGGTCGCTCGACGAGGCACTCGAGTTGATCGGGCGCAATCCATACGGCAACGGCGCGGCGATCTTCACCGGCAGCGGCGCGGCGGCGCGTCAGTTCCAGCACGAGGTGCAAGCCGGGATGGTCGGTGTGAACGTGCCAATCCCGGTTCCGGTCGGCTACTACAGCTTCGGCGGGTGGGGCGACTCTCTGTTCGGCGACACGCATCTGTACGGCCCGGAGGGATTCCAGTTCTACACCCGCGGCAAGGTCGTCACCAGCCGGTGGCCGAACGACGCGAGCACCGGCGTGAGCCTGGGGTTTCCGAATGGCTGAGCGACACGATCGGTGGTCGAGAACGTGACCGCCGACCCCGGCTCCCTGGACGAGCGATCGCGGGTGCAGATTCTCTCGTCAGAGGCCCTGGCCTTCGTAACCGAGCTGCACCTTCGCTGCGAACCTCAACGCGCGGCGCTGCTGGCTGCCCGCGCCGAGCGACGGGAAGCGTTGAGCGGTGGGGCGACGTTGAATTTCCTCCCCGAGACGGCGGAGATCCGCGATGCCTCCTGGCAGGCCGCCGCGCCCCGCGAGGATTACCCCGATCGCCGCGTCGAGATCACCGGGCCGACCGATCGCAAGCTGGTCATCAACGCCCTGAACTCCGGCGCGAGTGGCTTCATGGCGGACTTCGAGGATGCCAATGCACCCACGTGGCACAACCAGGTCTCGGGCCACGCGAACCTGATCGACGCCGTGGACGGCACGATCACCTACGACAGCTCCGACGGCCGCCATTACGAACTGAACGACGAGGTGGCGACGCTGCTCGTGCGCCCCCGGGGCCTGCATCTGCCGGAGCGACACCTCCTGGTCAAGGGCACTCCGGTGTCCGGTTCCCTCTGCGACTTCGGTCTATTCGCCTTCCATTGCGCTCGCCGCCTGAGCGACAGCGGCCGCGGCGTGTATCTCTATCTACCGAAGCTAGAGCACCATCGCGAGGCCCGGTGGTGGAACGACGTCCTGGGGTGGAGCGAGGAAGCGCTGGGACTGAGCAAAGGGCAGATTCGGGCGACGGTGCTGATCGAGACGCTGCCAGCGGCGTTTCAGATGGACGAGATTCTCTACGAGCTGCGCGAGCGCTCCTATGGACTCAACGCGGGCCGCTGGGACTACATCTTCTCGATGATCAAGTCCTTCCGCGAACGGCCGGAGTTCGTACTTCCCGACCGCAACGACATCAAGATGACGGTGCCGTTCATGCGGTCCTACTGCGACCTGCTGGTTCGGACCTGCCACGCGCGAGGGGCATTCGCGATGGGCGGGATGGCGGCGCTGATCCCGTCACGAACCGATGCCGAGGTCAACGAGCAAGCGATCGCCGCGGTCCGGGCGGACAAAGAGCGGGAGGCCGCCGCCGGGTTCGACGGAACGTGGGTCGCGCATCCGGACGTTGTCCCGGTCGCCCGCCAGGCCTACGACGACGTGCTCGGCGCACGGGCCCACCAGATCGATCGCCGTCGCGACGACGTCGATGTGCAAGCCGATGACCTGCTCGACGCCCGCTCGACCCCCGGAGCGATCACCGGGCACGGCCTACGCAACGACGTCAACGTTGCCTTTCGGTACATCTCGTTCTGGCTCGGCGGTAGAGGCGCTGCCGGGATCGAGAACATGATGGAGGACGCGGCGACGGCCGAGATCTGCCGGGCGCAGCTTTGGCAGTGGATTCGCCACAGCGCAAAATTGGACGACGGGCGCGAAGTCACGCGCGAGCTGGTGATCCAGGTGCTGGATGAGGAGATGGCGAGCATCCGCGCGGCCGTGGGCGAGGAGACCTGGCGGGCCGGCCGGCCCGATGAAACGCGCCGAGTCTTGGAGCAGGTCGCACTGTCCGAGGACTTCCCCGAGTTCCTGACGCTACCCGCCTACGAGCTTCTCGATCAAGAGCCGCCGCTCCTCCTGGAGAGTGCGAAATCGACTAGGTAAACCTCCGGCTAGTCGGGCGAACCGATCGCGGCCAGGCGGCGCAGGGTGTCGAGGTCGAGCCTTCCGGGCGGATTCAACGCGTGCGGATCGCTGACAACGGTGGTCCGGGCGTCCGCGGTGCCGAAGCCCTCCAGGACCAGGTCGGCTTCGGCGAAGTCCTGATCGCGCGTGTAGTCGTTCACCGCCACCACGCAGGCCAGGCCGGCCGCCTTGGCGGCGCGGAGCCCGTTCAGCGAGTCCTCGATCGCCAGGACCGCGTGGTCCGGGAGGCCGAGGCTCGCCAGCGCCTGCCGATACGCGGAGGGGTCAGGTTTTCGCTCCGGCGCCTCGTCACTGGTCACGATTACCTCGAACCGGTCGCTGCCGAACAGCCGCTCGAGCAACGGATGGACCCAGGCGCCGGTGCCCGTCGTCGCCACCGCGAGCCGCACGCCCGCGTCCTCGAGCTCGTCGAGCAGCTCGACGACGCCGGGTCGCGGCTCGATCTCGCCCTGGCTCGCCATCTCGGTGAAGATCTCGGTCTTGCGGGCATGCAGGCGGCGCGCGGTACGTTCGCGCTCGTCCTCGGGCATCCCTTGGCGCTCGAAGTACGCCTCGATGCGGCGCTGACCGCCGGTGACCTCCAGCAGCTCACCGTAGAGCTCGACGTCCCAGCGGTCGGGCAGGCCAGCCTCCTCGAAGGCTCGGTTGAAGGCGACGCGGTGGCCGTCCCGCTCGCTGTCGACCAGCGTGCCGTCGACGTCGAACACGATCGCTTGCAGGTCATGCCGCCCTGATGTCGCTGGCGCTTGCACGCTCGCTGTAGTCTCTCACTCGGCGTGAGCGATCGCACGTGTTGGCTGGGCGTGGATCTGGGCACGCAGGGCGTGCGCGCGCTCGCTGTGTCCAGGAGCGGTGCGGTCCTCGCCGAAGGCTCACACCCGCTCAGCAGCCGCCGGGACGGGCCTCGCCACGAGCAGGACCCTGAGCAATGGTGGTACGCCGTCACGGCGGCGTGCCGGACAGCCATGGCTGAACTGCGATCGACGTCGATCGGTGCCCTGGCGATCTGCGGAACGTCAGGCACGATCACGCTCATCGACGCCCACGGTGATCCGCTCTCGCCGGGGCTCATGTACGACGATTCCCGCGCGGGCGACGAGGCGGAGAGGGCCAACCAGGCGGGGGCGGCGGTGTGGGAGACGCTGGGGTATCAGATCCAGCCCACGTGGGCACTCCCCAAGCTGCTGTGGCTCCTGAGCGAGCCCGGCAGCGCGACCCGCGGCGGCCGCCTCGCCCACCAGGTCGACTTTGTGACTCGCCGGCTCGTGGGGACTGAGGTGCCCGCCGACAGCAGCCACGCGCTGAAGACCGGCTATGACCTGCTGCACGACGCTTGGCCGCGGGAGGTGATGGCCGCGCTGGGCGTGCCCGAGGGAATGTTGCCTGACGTGGTGCGCCCAGGCGTAGAGCTCGGAACGGTCGGCCAGGCGGGAGCCGAGGCGACGGGCATCCCTGAGGGCACCTCCGTGATCGCCGGGATGACCGACGGCTGTGCGGCCCAGCTGGCGACCGGGGGGCTGGGCGTCGGCAGTTGGAACTCGGTCCTCGGGACGACGCTCGTGCTCAAGGGCGTGGTGCTCGAGCTTCTCCGGGATCCCCAGGGCGGTGTCTACTCGCACCGTTCGCCCGACGGACGGTGGCTGTTGGGTGGCGCCTCGAGCGTCGGTGGCGGCGCGCTCGCTGCGCGCTTCGGCGATCGTGACCTTGCGGCACTCGATCGGCGGGCGGCGGGGCGCGAGCCCGCCAGCGTCCTCAGCTACCCACTGGCCTCGCGCGGTGAGCGCTTCCCGTTCATCGCGCCCGAGGCAGAGGGTTTCAGGCTGGGGGAACCGTCGGATGAGGCCGACGACTTCGCTGCTCTACTGCAGGGTGTCGCCTACATCGAGCGGCTGTGCTTCGACCACCTCAACCGACTCGGCGCGCCCACCGATGGGGCGCTGAGCCTCACGGGCGGCGCGACGCGCAGCCGCTACTGGTGCCAGCTGCGCGCCGACGTGCTCGGCCGCGAGGTCTGGCTGCCCGAGCACGCCGAGCCCGCGTTCGGGATGGCGCTGCTCGCCGCGTCCCGAGGACCGGGACTGGTGGAGACTGCGGCCGAGATGGTGCGCGTGCGCGAGGTCATCGCGCCGCGCGAGGACGGCGTCGACCGGTTCACCGAGCCCTACGTCCGCCTCGTCGACGAGCTCGAGCGCCGGGGCTGGCTGCCACGGGGCGTCGCCGAGCACGCCCGCGCCAGAGCGGCGCATTGAGCGGCGTCCAGCGGTTCTTCGGCCGGCGCTCTAGGCACGACGCGGTCGACCCACGCTCTACCGGAGTCCCTGGCCGTGGTTCGTCGGGTTCGCCACGTTCGCGACCCCGACGATGTCGAGCTCGGTCGAGCAGATGGCCCGCGCCGCGGTCGCCATGGCTCGCTGGAGCGTCGGCGCCTCGCGAAAGAAATGCGCGAGCGGAATGCCGTTTTCGACACGGAAGATCGCGTCTCGGCAGCCCGATTCGTGCAGCTGCTCGAGGAACGGCTCGGCGTCCTGGTCGAGGATCAGCGTGAACGCGTGCAGCGGCACCGCGGGATAGCTTCTCAGACTCGTGCTCATCGGTTCGCGTAGGCTCGGCAGATCGTCATGACGCTCCGCCACACGATGAGAAGCGGAAATGGATGAAGCGGCTCGTCGTCGCCGGCGCGGCGAGGCTCGGCGCCGGGTTCGCCGGCAGCGGGCCGTGGTGGCCGTCGCCGGCACCGGCCTGATCCTGGTGACGGCTGTGGTCCTGCTGGGCGGGAGCGGAGGCGCGAGAAGCCGGCAGCCGCGCGCCGGCCCGGGCCCGGGCGCGAACGCGGCACATCGTTCCCTCAGGCCGATCGAACTTCCGGAGGGTGGCCGCGAGATCCTTCCGTCTCACCGAGTCGTGGCCTTCTATGGAGCCCCGGGCGACCCACGTCTGGGAGTTCTCGGCCGCGGCGCTCCCGACCGGATCGCCCATACGCTCAAGCGCCAAGCGCGGGCCTACGGTGCCGCGGGTCGATCCGTCCTGCCAGCCTTGGAGCTGATTACCACCGTGGCCACGAGTAGTCCCGGGACCGACGGCACGTACAGCGCTCGACAGCCCGCGTCCGTGGTGCGTCGGTACCTCAGCGCGGCTCGGCATGCGGGAGAACTGCTGATCCTCGACCTACAGCCGGGCCGCAGCGACTTTCTCACCGAAGCGCGGATCTACGAGCCGTTCCTGCGAGAGCCCGACGTCAGCCTGGCGCTGGACCCCGAATGGCAGCTCGGGCCTGGCCAGACCCCGGACCAGCAGATCGGCTCGACCGACGCGTCCACCATAAATCGCACATCGGCCTACCTGGCCGGCATCGTCGCTGCCGGGCGCCTGCCGCAGAAGCTGTTGATCGTCCACCAGTTCACCGGCAACATGATCCGCCAGCGCGACCAGATCGTGTCGCGAGGCGGCCTGGCGATCACGATCAACGTTGACGGATTCGGCGATCCTCCGAACAAGATCGCGAGATACCGGGCGCTCTCGGATCCTCGCCCGGGCCTGTACCACGGCTTCAAGCTGTTCTACACGCAGGACACGCACCTGATGAACCCCGCGCAGGTCCTGAGACTCAGGCCGCGCCCGAGTCTCATCGTCTACCAGTAGCCGCGTGCGACCTCGCCACCGAGCGACCAGAGGCGTCACGCCCGCCGGTTACCTCCGCAGACCGTTCCAGTCCCAACGCGGCATCGGCGCGCCCGGGGCGACGATCGCATCCGCGGCCGAGTAGGCCAGGACGTCGTCCACGGCCCAGCGCATGTACGCCCGCAGGGCGGCGCGGAACTCGGGATTCGCCGGCATCGTCGCGTCGTCGAGGGCGAGGTCAAAACACCGCACGAAACGCTCACCGAGATCGCCCATGTCGCCGTTTCCGGCGTGCATGTGCAGGACACCGGACTGGTCGCCACATGCCTGCGAATACTCAGGCGGGCCGCCCATCACCTCCGCCCAGTAGGCGGCGAGCCTTTCGACGTGCTGCGGATGCTGACCGGGATGGGAGAACGGATGATTGAGCTCGGGATCCTCAATGCACCGCGCGTGGTGGGCTGCGGCGAGAGCCAGAAACGCGGGTCGCCCGCCGGCGAACTCGAACAACGTGGGACGCACCCGCGGATCGTCGCAGATCGGGTTGATCCGCAGGGGTTTCGCCCCCGCTGAGGTTGGCATCGCCCGGCCGCGGACCGACGGCGGGTCACCTCCCGATCAAGCTCCGCCGGCCAGAGGTCGATATAGCTCGGGTCGGCCGGCCGCCGGCTCGTCGAAGCGCGACCGGAGTCCGTCAATCAACGACACCATGCCTCAGTCAGCCCATTCCCGTATCGACGACGGACAGCGTGGCCTCGGCTGGTTGTGCCCGTGTGAGGAGGATCGTGCGCGCCTGCTCGACATGGGCCCCCGCGTAGCACGCGCTCGCACGGTGGCGTCAATGGCAACCGCGGCGGGAACGTTCGCGGCGCTGAGCACCGTGGGATGGTGGCCGCTCCCGTTCTACGCGATCATCTTCGGCACCTTCGCCACCATCGACCGGCGCATCCAGGCCGCCCGGCGCCCGGAACGGGTGGTGGCCGCCAATTTGCTGCTGGTCATGGCGCTGATCGGGACATCGGCTGCGCTCACCGGCGGCGCCGTGAGTCCGGTCCTGACCTGGCTGGTCATCCCCGTGTCCGTGTCGGCGATGCGTTTCCGGGCCAAGGTCGTATGGGCGGCTGCGGCCTGTGCGCTCCTGATCATCCTTGTCGTCGTGCTCACCGGCGGAGTGCAGGCGGCCGTCCAGCACCCGTTGATCGTGATCGCCGCGGTGGTGCTCGTGATCGCCGTGACGGCGGTCACCACGGCGCTGATGGACGCTGAGCTCCAGTTCCGGGGTGAGTCGGTGCTCGATCCCCTAACGGGGCTGCTGAACCGCAGCGGACTCGCGGCGCGCTTTGCCGAGGTGGCTGAGCAGGCGCGACTCGTGGCCGGGCCGGTGTGCCTGATCATCTGCGATCTGGACCACTTCAAACTGGTCAACGACGAGTATGGGCATGCGCGCGGGGACGCCGTGCTGCGCGAGGTCGCCTACGAGATGCGCAAATCGCTGCGCTCGTTCG
>JALYXK010000453.1 GCA_030947145.1 Actinomycetota bacterium | reverse complement strand
AAGCGATCGAAGCGCTCGCCGCGCAGCCGCACGCGCTCGATGAACCCCATCCGCAACAGCGCCCGGGTCGACGTGCTGATCGAGCCCTTGCTCGCCTGCAGGCTCTCGGCCAGCTCGGCGGCACTCTGCGCCGGCGGGTCGCAGACCAGCAACCAGCCGAGGGCCCGGCCGACCATGCGCGGCGTGGAGGCGTCCAGTTCGAGCTGAACCGCCAGCGCCTCGATGAACCTTTCCAGGGAACGTTGATTCATTACATTCAGATATTACTAAAACTTCTAGACGGATAGTACAAACATTTCTGATCTTGGATTCCGGTCAATCCGGCCGTGGAGGAGGTGCTCGCGAGCGCTCCTACGCGAGCGTCAGGGCTATCCCGGCGGGGGAGGGGTGGAGGTGGTCGCATCTTCCGACGCGCCGATCAGGCGGGCGCGCACGTGGACGAGGCGATCCGGGTGGGCGCCCGGGCGGTATGGATGCAGCTCGGGGTGAACGACGAGGCGGCGGCCCAGCGAGCCCTCGCCGCGGGATTGTCCGTGGTCATGAATCGCTGCCCCGCCATCGAGCTGCCCCGGCTCGCCGCCTGAACCTGCCGGGGCATCCGCCCGGCCGACCGCCCGAGCCGGGTCCCCACCCGCCTCCGAGGTGCATCCCTCGACGCCCGTCAAGCGACTGGCGGCGGGTTCCCGTCGGCGCTGGCCGGGAGCGCTGGGTCCCACTGGCAGACAGCGCACGCGTGACGGAACACCGAGCGGGCGAATTCAAGCGCGAACGCGTGCGGGTCCGGCGCGCAGCGCACATCGTCCCAGTCCAGGACGTATTCGCCCAGTGCCCCGTCCCAGCGCGCCGCCGGGGGTGAGAGCGTCGCGCCCGCGAACCCCTCGGGAGCGGGATGGGCGTAGGCGTAGAAGGCCGCCTTGCCGTAACGGGCATCGCCCGGCCACCACCCGACTGCGACGTCCTGGGCATCCATCGCATTACGCATGATGAAGTCTCCCGACGGTGGATCGGCCGGGAGGCCGGAGAATAGATTGACCGCGAGGTCGAATGACCCCCACCACGCGTTGACCGGCGTCGAGCGGCCGCGGAAGGGCGCCCGGAACGCGGCGAGCACGAGCGCGGCCTGAGTCGCGGCCGCGAAGTACGGTGCGACCTGCTCAGGGTCGTAGTGCCGGTGCTCGTCATCCTGGTCGAGCGGTACGCTCCACGGCACCTCCTGCGGCCTGAGGTCGATCTCCACCGCGCCGCCGAGCCCGCGGACCGCGCCCAGCACCCCGCGCGTGACCTTGGCGACCGGCTGGTCGGGGGCCAGCGCGACCCGCCGCACCGGACCTTCGCTGTGCTCGACGACCGCCTGGTGGGCGTGGAGATCGAGCGCGACCACCAGCGCCCCCGATCCGTCCGGCGCCGGCAGCGGATTCGTTTCCCATCCCCGGGCGCTCAGGCGCAAGGCGGCGTGCTGTAACTGCGGCTCGGGCCGGGCCAGCGCCACCGCCAGCTTGCCGAGGAGCTGGGTGTGCGCGTGCAGCGTGTCGCAGGTCTCGCGCCACTCCTGGTAGGGAAGCCTCGGCCATCCGGACGCCACATCCGCACGCTACCAACCTCGACCACGGAGTCGTATGGTTCCACGCGTGGACGCGTTTGCCCGGGCGGCGTAATTGATCTTTCGTCAGATCACTCACGACGACCTCGGTTGCGCGTCGTATCTGATCGGCGACGAGCAGGCGGGCGTGGCGGCGGTGGTCGATCCGCGCTTCGAGGTCGAGGAATACCTCGAGCTGGCCCGGTACATGGGGGTCAGCATCGAGCACATCTTCGAGACGCACAACCACGCCGACCACGTCTCTGGCCACGGCCGCTTGGCGGCCGCGACCGGCGCCACGATCCATATCCATGGCGAGGCCCGACCGGCCTATGACCACCAGCCGTTCTCCGACGGCGACGAGTTCGTCCTCGGCGCGCTCACCGTGCGGGCCTTGCACACGCCCGGACACCGGCCGGAGCACACGGCATTTGTCCTGATCGACACCCGGCGCGGGGACGAGCCGTGGGCGGTGCTGACCGGGGACACGCTGTTCGTCGGGGATGTAGCTCGCCCGGATCTGGCGGTCGAGAAGTCCGAGGGCGCGCGCGGGATCTTTCGCTCGTTGCACGGCCAGCTGCTTCCACTGGCCGGAGAGGTCGAGGTGTGGCCCGGGCACCTGGGCGGATCGATGTGCGGGGGGCCCGGGATGGACATGAAGATCTCCTCGACGATTGGGTACGAGCGCGATCACAATCCGACCCTGGCGATCGTCGAGGAGGACGAATTCGTGGCGCAGGCGCTGGCCAAGCTCGGGCCTCAACCGCCCAACTTCCGGGCGATCGTGGCGCTCAATCAAGGCCCGCTGCTCACCGAGGGAGTCGAGCTGCTCCCGCTGGCTCCGCGCCAGGTCGAGCACAAGCGGGGGGAGGGGGCGCTCCTGGTCGACGTCCGGACCGATCAGCAGTTCGATGACGCTCACATCGCCGGTGCCCTGTCCAACCCCATGTTGCGCGCCGGTTTCGGCTCCAAGCTGGCCTGGCTGGCCGACCGCGAGCGCGAGGTCGTGTTCATCGGCCGCGACGACGAGGATGGCCGCCGCGCCGGGCACCTGGCGGTCGCCGTCGGGATCCGCAAGTTGGGCGGCTTCCTCCACGGTGGAATGACCAGCTGGCGGCACGAGCGCCGTGCCGTGGAGCGCATCGAGCGAGTCACGGTCGAGGATCTGAGTGCCCGGGCACAGGCCGACCCGGCGCTGCAGATCCTCGACGTTCGCGAGCTCGTGGAGTGGGAGGCCGGCCACATCCCGGGGTCGGTGTTCGAGCCCTGGCACGATATCTCCGCTATCCCGGGGTCGCTTGACCCGGGCCGGCCGATCGCGGTGATCTGCGGGTCTGGCCAACGCGCCGCGACCGCGGCCAGTCTGATCCAGCGGTTTGGCGGCCGGCGGGTGATTCACGTCGTCGACGGGGGCGTCCCGGAGTGGGGGCGCCTCGGAGGCCATGTGGAGAAGAGCCACTCCACCGCCAGCGCTCCGGCCTAGCCGCCGTGAGCCCGGCGCGGACCCGCTGGTTCTCCCACCAGCCGAACGTCACCGGCCGCGGGGTCCTGGCCGGGTACAGCCTGCGGTTCTGGGGGCTGGTGATCGCCCTCGGTCTGGCCACCGGCGCCGCCGGATCGCTGCTGATGGAGATCCTCAAGCTCGTCGAACGAGCCTCGTGGTCCTTTCACTCCGGCACTTTCCTGCAGGCGGTCAAAGCAGCGCCGGCCTGGAGACACCTCGCCATCCTCGCCGGCGCGGCGCTGGTGGTGAGCCTGGGGGTACTCGTCTTACGCCGGCTTCCGAGCTCCGGTGGCACCGGGGAGATCCCGGACTCGCTCTGGCTGCATGAGGCTCGGTTGTCCTTCCGCCGCAGCGTCACGCGCGGGCTCCTCTCGATCGTCACCGTCGGGATGGGGGTCTCGCTCGGTCGCGAAGCCGGGCCGCAGCTGGCGGGCGCCGCCACCGCCAGTCGCCTGGCCGAATGGGCCTCGCTGCCGCTCTGGCAGCGACGGCTGCTGGTCGCCTCCGGCGCGGGGGCCGGCATGGCCGCGGTTTACAACGTGCCCCTCGGCGGTGCTCTGTTCGCCCTCGAGGTGCTGCTCGGAACGCTCGCGCTGCCACTCGTCCTGCCCGCCCTGCTGACCTCGCTAACCGCGACCGCGGTGGCCTGGATCACCCTGGGGACACACCCCACCTACCTCGTACCCACCTATGGTGTGCACGCGTCTCAGATCGTGTGGGCGGCGCTCATGGGCCCGCTGGCCGGAGCGGCGGCGGTCATCTGGGTCAGGTTGATCTCCCGGGCCAACGGGCTCAAACCGCGCGGTTGGGGACGCTTCGTCGCTCCGGCGATCATTTTCACCGCGCTCGGGCTGGTCTCGATCCAATACCCGCAACTGCTGGGCAACGGCTCCGACGTGGTTCAGCTCGTCTCCGTGGGCGGAATCTCGCTGGGTCTGCTGGCGATCCTCTCCGCACTCAAGCCACTAGCCACCGCCTTGTGCCTGGGCTCGGGCGCCTCCGGAGGGCTTTTCACCCCGACGCTCACGGTGGGAATACTGCTGGCCGGCGTCACCGGCACCGCCTGGTCGCATCTCTGGCCCGGCGCTGCGGAGGGCGGCTTCGCGCTGATCGGCGGGGGGGCGTTTCTGGCCGCCGCGATGCAAGGACCGCTGTCGAGCGTCGTGCTGGTCCTGGAATTGACTCGAAGCACCGACGCGCTGATGGTGCCGACGCTGCTGGCCATCGTGGGTGCCACGGTCGTGGCCAGGCGGTTCGGCGCACATTCGATCTACTCCGCCCG
>JALYXK010000436.1 GCA_030947145.1 Actinomycetota bacterium | reverse complement strand
GCCGAGGCGGGCATGGCGGCAGCGGCGGCGCTGCTGGCCCGGGCGCAGGGGAGTCCGGACGGGTACCTGGTCATCGATGGCGCGCGGTTACGCGCCGAGGACGTCCGCGCCGCGCTGCGCGCCGCCTGTGCCGAGCTCGGCGCCCCGTGCCCGGCGGACGTGATCGTGGCCTCGGTGTGGAACGGCTACGGCCACGAGCCCGGATCCGGCCCGCTGCCGGCCGGACTGCCGATCACGGTTGATCTCTGGCCCCGGCACGAGCAGAGCTCCTGCTGGGCGGACATGACCCGCACGTTCCTGGTCGGGGCGCCGGCGCCCGACCACGCGGCGTTGATCGGCGAGCAGGAGCGATTGGTGGATCAGGTCATGGGGGCGACGATCGCCGCCGTGCGCCCGGGGGTGACCGGACGCGACCTCTACGATCTGGCCTGCGACGTGTTCGAGGCGGCCGGGTACGCCACCCAGCGCACGGGACCCGGCCGCGACCAGCGAGAAGGCTTTCAGTTCGCCCTGGGGCATGGCGTCGGCCTCGAGGTCCACGAGGCCCCCTACCTGGGTCTGTCCGGGCGGATGCCGCTGGTCAGCGGCGACGTGATCGCGATCGAGCCGGGTCTGTGGGACCGCCGGATCGGCGGGGTCAGGTTCGAGGATCTGCTGCGGGTGACCGATGACGGCTGCGAGGTTCTGACCCGCTACCCGTACGCGCTGTCGCCGACCGGCTGAATCGATGGCGAGCCCGTCCCCGACATCGTAAGGAGAGCCACGTCCACCACCCACACATCGGTCGGCGCCGACGAGCTCGCGGCGATCGTCAAGAGCGTGCGGGCGTTCGTCCGCGAGCAGGTCGTCCCCCGCGAGCTGGAGATCGAGGAGAGCGATGCGGTCCCCGAGGACCTGCGCCGGCAGGCCATCGAGATGGGCCTGTTCGGCTATACGCTGCCGGTCGAGCACGGCGGGCTCGGTTTCAGCACCAGCGACGACGTGCGGCTGGCCTTCGAGCTCGGCTGGACCGCCCCCGCGTTTCGGTCGATGTTCGGCACCAACAACGGGATCGCCGGCCAGGTCCTGGTCAACTTCGGCACCCCCGAGCAGCAGGCGGCGTTCCTGCCCCGGCTGGCGGCGGGCGAGGTCTCCTGCTTCTGCCTGACCGAGAGCGAGGCCGGCTCGGACCCGAGCGGGATGAGGACGCGGGCGATCCGGGATGGCGATCACTACGTGATCAACGGGGCCAAGCGGTTCATCACGAATGCGGCTCTGTCCGATCTGTTCATCACCTTCGCCCGCACCGATCCCAGCGCCGAGGGCAGCCGTGGGATCTCGGTGTTCGTGGTCGAGTCCGGTACCCCCGGGCTGGTCGTCGGCGAGCACGACAAGAAGATGGGCCAGTCCGGGGCGTGGACCTCCGACGTCTACTACGAGGACGTCCGCGTCCCCGCCGAGGCGTTGATCGGGGGGGTCGAGGGCCAGGGCTTCGGCGCCGCGATGCGCTCACTCGCGAAAGGTCGCCTGCACATCGCGGCGGTCTGCGTCGGGCTCGCCTCGCGCATTCTCGACGAGTCGGTGCGCTACGCCGCCGAGGCCCGGCAGGGCGGCGCGCCGATCGGTCGCTTCCAGCTGGTCCAGGCGATGCTGGCCGAGATGCATACCGATGTGTTCGCCGGACGGGCGATGGTGCTGGAGGCGGCGCGGCTGTACGACTCCGGCGAGGACACGCGGATGGCGCCCGCGGCCACGAAGCTGTTCTGCTCGGAGATGGTGGGCCGAGTCGCCGACCGCGGCGTGCAGGTGCATGGCGGGGCCGGCTACATGCGCGAGGTCCCGGTCGAGCGCTTCTACCGCGATGCCCGTCTGTTCCGCATCTATGAGGGGACGAGCGAGATCCAGAAGCTGGTGATCGCCGGACAGCTGCTGGAGAACCTCTGACCGGGGGGCGACGGAACCGAGGCGGCGGGTCTAGCCAGGCTCCGCGACCGAGTCGAGGCTGGCCAGGAACTCCTCCAGCCGGGTGGCGAACACGTCGTTGTCGTCGCCGGCGACCATGTGCCCCGCGGCCTGGACGTCGACGATCTCGGCCTGGGGGACCAGCTGCATCATGTCGGCCATGCCCGCGTCGCTGACCACATCGGACTGGGCTCCGCGGACGATAAGCGTGGGGATCGTGAGATGCGAAGCGGCGATCCGCAGGCGCTCGGGATCCGTTTTCCGCTGGGGCTCGTCGTCGTTGCTGATGAACGCGGGATCCCAATGCCAGTACCAGCGGCCGTCGGAGCGCTGGCGCACGTTCTTGCGCAGGCCGTCGAGGTTGCGAGCGCGCTGGCGCACGGGGTTGTAGGCGGCGATCGCGTCGGCCACATCCTCCAGAGAGGCAAAGCCGTCGCGGTTGGCGGTGAGAAAGTCGCGGATCCGGTCGACGCCCTTACGCTCCAGCTCGACCACCACGTCGACCAGCACGAGGCCGCCCAGGAGCCCGGGATGCTCGCCGGCGGCCACCAGTCCGGTGATCCCGCCGAGCGATGCGCCGACCACGACCGGCGGGCGCTCCAGCGTGCCGATGAAGGCGAGCAGATCGCCGACGAAGCCGTCGAGCGAGTAATCCTGGTCGGGATGCCAGTCGCTGTCGCCGTGACCGCGCGCGTCGAGGGCGATCGCCGTCCGCCCGCTCGAGGCCAGGCGCTCGGCGGTCCGCGCCCAGGAATGCCGGGTCTGGCCGCCGCCGTGCAGCAGCAGGACGACTTCGTCGGGGCCGTCGCCAGGTCCGCTGCCTGCGCGTTGCCCGTGGGCGCCACCGGCGGCCGGCCAGCGGTCCCCGGTCAGCCGGACGCCGACCCCGTCGTAGTGGAAGGTCTCGGGGGCCACGGCGGTCGAACCTACAGCACGGCGTCCCCGCCGCGACCCCCGCCGCCAGGGCCCGACAGGAGTTCCGCCGCCGGTCTGGAATTCTGCAGGATGAGCGATGGGCCGGCCGAACACGGGCACGAGGATTCCGCCGAGGAGACGCTCGATCGGAACATGATCGAGCTGCTCAACGAGCTGCGCGTCAGCGGCACCGGCATCCAGGTGCTGTTCGCGTTCCTGCTCGTGGTCCCGTTCAACACCGGGTATACGCGGATGAGCCAGTTCGACCGCATCGACTACTTCGTCGCCCTGCTCTGCATCGCGGTCGCGGCCACCCTGCTGATCGCCCCGTCGGTGCACCATCGTCTGCTCTTCCGTCACCACCAGCGGGCCTACATCGTCCGCACGGCCAATCGCGCCGCCATCGCCGGGGCCGGGTTCCTCGCCGTCGGCCTGACGGCGATCCTGGTGCTGATCTCGAACGTGGTGTTCGGCGGGGTCGCGGCCGTGACGGTGGGAGCGATCGCCGGCGCCGTGGTGGTGAGCCTTTGGTTCGGGATTCCACTGCGCCGCCGCTGGCAAGTCGCCGCACGGTAGCGCGCCGGCGGTCTAGAAGATCGAGCTGACGCCGTGGATCACGGCGCTGCCGAGCACGATCTCCAGCACGACGCCGGCGATCCCGAGCAGCACGCCGACGACGACGACGAGCACGTCCTCGAGCAGGACGCCCAGCGAAAGCACCACCACGCCCAGCGATGGCAGCGTGTCGAGCCCCGAGAACGGCGGCGCCAGGAACGCGCCCAGA
>JALYXK010000417.1 GCA_030947145.1 Actinomycetota bacterium | reverse complement strand
CGCGCCCGCCTCGCGCTCCAGCAGACCGAGGACGGGAAGTGGCGCGTCGAGTTCGACGAGCCCTGGGCGGGCACCGCCGGCGGAGCCGGTGGTCAAGGCGCGGGCACCGCCGGCGGAGCCGGTGGTCCGCCCGAGTCCGATGACACGCTCGAGGCGGCCGAGGCGATCCCGGCCGAGCAGCCAGCCGCCGCCTAGATCCGGGCCGGAAGAATCGCCCCCTCGACGATTCAACAACGTCTTCCCAGCGCGCCACCATAGGGGCGTGCCCCTGACGCTCGTCCTCGGACCCGCCAACTCCGCCAAGGCCGGAGCGGTGCTCGGCGCCTATGCCGACGCCTCCCGGCGCGACGGGACGCTGGTGGTGCCGACGGCCACCGACGCCCGGCACTACGAGCGCGAGCTCGCCGGCCAGCAGGCCGTGTTCGGCTCGGTCCTGACGTTCACGGGGCTGGCCCGGGAGATCGCCGCGCGCTCGGGCTACTCGAGCCGTGGGCTCTCGGGCCGGCAACGCGAGCGGGTGCTGAGGCGGGCGGTCGGCTCCTGCCGCCTGCGCGCTCTGAGCGCATCGGCGGGGGCACCGGGCTTCGCCGCGGCGGCGGGGGATCTGATCGCGGAGCTCCAGCGCTCGCTGGTGACGCCCCAGCGGTTCGCCGCGGCGCTCACGGCTTGGGCCGCTCAAGACGCCCGGCGTGGGCCGTACGCCGAGGAACTGGCCGGTCTCTACCGCGCCTACGTGCGCGAGCTGGACCGGTTGCAGCGGGTCGACGCCGAGCTGTTCGCCTGGCGCGCGCTCGATTCGCTCCGAGCCACGCCCGGATCCTGGGGGACCACGCCGGTGTTCTTCTACGGCTTCGACGACCTGCTGGGGATCGAGCGCGACGCCGTCGAGACGCTGGCCCGGGTCGCCGGGGTGCAGGTGATGGTGTCGCTGACCTACGAGCCCGGGCGGAGCGCCCTGAGCGCGCGCGCCGGGGTGGTCGAGGAGCTCCGCGCGATCGCCGGCGAGGTCCGCGAGCTGCCCGCCCTGGACGAGCACTACGAGTCGGCCGCGCGGCGTGCGCTGCATCATCTCGAGCGCAACCTGTTCGAGCCCGAGGTGCAGCGGATCGATCCCGGCGCGAGCGTTCGCCTGCTCGAGGCGGGCGGCGAGCGCGCCGAGGCTGAGCTGGTCGCTGCCGAGGTGCTCGAACTGCTCCGCGCCGGTGTTCCGGCCGACGAGATCGTGGTGGTGTGCCGCTCGCTGGCGCGGTCGGCGCCGTTGCTCGAGCTCGTCTTCGAGCGCTACGGGATCGCCGCGTGGAGCGATCGCCGGATCCCGGTGCAGCACACCGCGCTCGGTCGTTCGATCACGGCGCTGGCCCGCTGCGCGCTGCTGGAGCCCGGAGCCGCGGCCGCCTCGGAGCTGCTCACGTATCTGCGTGCGCCCGGCCGGCTGGATCGCCTCGAGGTGGCCGACGCGCTCGAGGCCGAGATCCGCCGGGGCGGGCTCCTGAGCGCCGAGCAGGCGCGCCAACGCCTCGGCTGGCGGCTGGAGGAGATCGACGCCCTGCGCGCGGCGGCGGATCCCGCCGCCGAGCTCGCCCGGCAGGCTCGCCGGCTGCTGGCGGCTCCGCACCGTGCCCAGGCGCCGGTGCTGGATCCCGGGGAGGAGCTCGACGCCGGCGCGCTGGCGGCGATCCTGACCGCGGTCGCCGAGCTCGAGGAGCTCGGTGAGCGGCTGAGCGGACCCGAGCTGATCGAGCTGCTCGAGCGCCTGGAGCTCCCGGCGCGGACACCGCCGCACCGGGGCGCGGTGCTGCTCTCCGAGCCCCTGGGGATCCGCGCCCGGCGCTTCCGCGCGGTGTTCGTGTGCGGCCTCTGCGAGGGCGAGTTCCCGCTGCCGGGGGCGGGGGAGCCGTTTCTGTCCGACGAGCGCCGGCACGAGCTGGCGCTGGCCTCGGGTCTGCGGCTGATGGCCCGCGAGGATGCGCTCGGGCTCGAGCGCTATCTGCTCTACACGTCGGTCTCCCGCGCCTCGGAGCTGGTCGCCTTCAGCTACCGGAGCTCAGATGAGGAAGGCAACCTGGTGCTGCCCTCGCCGTTCATCGCCGACCTGGCCGACCTGTTCGTCGAGGAGTGGCAGAGCAACCGGCGCCGGAGGCTGCTGGCCGACGTCACCTGGGCCCCCGCCGAAGCGCCGACCGAGCGCGAGCTTCAACGGGCGCGGTCCGCCTCGAGCTCCGGCGCGCGGGCCAGCGCCGATCGGGCCGATGCCGAGGTGCGCCGCCTCGGCGAGCGTGCGCTGCGCCATGTCCGACACCGTGAGGTCGTCTCGGCCGGCGCGCTCGAGAGCTTTGGGGAGTGCCCGGTCAAGTGGCTCATCGAGCGCCAGCTCGACCCGACCCGGTTCGAGCCCGCTCCCGACCCACTCAGCCGCGGGAGCTACATGCACGACGTGCTCGAGCGCGTTCTGAGCCGTCTCGGCGGCCCCGTCACGCCCGGCTCGCTAGACGCCGCACAGACGATCCTCGGGCAGGTTCTGGCGGAGCAGCCGGTGGCCAACGAGGACGGGGTGCCGGTGATCGGCCCGGGGCGTCCCGACGGGCTCCGCGCCGCGCTGCTGCGCAGCATCGAAGCCGATCTCCGGCGGTATCTCGAGCACGAGGCGCTCGACGGCTGCGACTGGGCGCCCGCCGGGCTCGAGCTGCGGTTCGGGTTCGCCACCGAGGAGGGTTCGTTGCCGGCGGTAAGGCTGGGCGACGGGGAGGATCGCGTGCTCCTGCGCGGTGTCATCGACCGCATCGACGTCGACCCCGCCGGCGGCGGCACGGCGGTGGTCCGGGACTACAAGAGCGGCAGCACCCGCCCCGAGCACCAGAGCGCGCGGTGGGGGGTCGACCGGCGTCTGCAGATCGCGCTCTACATGGTGGCGGTGCGCGAGCTGCTGGAGCTCCGGCCGGTGGCCGGCCTGTATCAGCCGCTCAGCGGCCGCGACCTGCGGTCCCGGGGCGTGTTTCTCAAGGGTGCGCCGGTCGGCTCGCGCGTGGTCGCCAACGATGGACGCGATCAGGATCAGCTGGACGCGCTGCTCACCGACGCGCAAGCACTGGCGGTCGAGCTGGCCGCCCGGCTGCGAGCGGGCGAGCTCCAGCCGTGCCCATCGACCTGCTCGCGCGACGGGTGCCGGTACCCGGGGATCTGCTGGAGCGAGTAGTGGTCGTGAGCGAGCACAGCGTCACCCCGGAGCAGACGGCCGCGATCGCGCCAAGCGACGGAGGCCAGAGCTTCACGCCGGAGCAGACGGGGGCGATCGAGCGTCGCCACGGAGACCTGCTGCTCGACGCGAGCGCGGGGAGCGGCAAGACCTCGGTGCTGGTCGAGCGGTTCGTGCGCTCGGTGCTCGAGGACGGCGTCGAGGTCTCGGCGATCCTGGCGATCACGTTCACCGAGAAGGCCGCGGCCGAGCTGCGCGAGCGAATCCGCCGCCGCTTTCGCGAGCTCGGCGCCGGGGCGGCGGCCCAGGCCACCGACGGCGCCGCGATTTCGACGATCCACGGCTTCTGCGCTCGGGTGCTGCGGGCTAACGCTCTGGCCGCGGGAATCGATCCGGCATTCGTCGTGCTCGACCGGGCCGAGGCCGACCTGCTGGCCGACGCCGCGTTCGACCAGGCGGCCGAGGAGCTCGCGGCCGAGGCGGAGGGCGGCATCGACCTGATCGCCGCCTACGGCGCCCCGGCGC
>JALYXK010000414.1 GCA_030947145.1 Actinomycetota bacterium | reverse complement strand
CGGCCGGGGAGTCGTGCACCGGCGGGCTGATGTCCGCGCGCCTGACCGAGCGGCCCGGCTCCTCGGCCTATTTCGCCGGGGGCGCGGTGGTCTACTCCAACCAGGCCAAATCCGAGATCGTGCGGGTGGATCCAGAGCTGATCGAGCGCTTCGGGGCGGTCTCGACCGAGGTCGCCGAGGCGCTAGCCGAGGGTGCCGCCAATCGGTTCGACGCCGACATCGGGATCGGGATCACCGGAATCGCCGGGCCCGACGGCGGCACCGAAGAGAAGCCGGTAGGGCTCGTGTGCTTCTCGGTGGTGCTGCGAGGCGGCGGGCGGATCACGCGCAGCGCCCGGCTGCCCGGCGGCCGGGCGGACGTCCGCGATCGCTCGACCACGGTCGCGCTGCATCTGCTGCGGCGCCTGCTGCGCGGCGAGACCGACGACCTGCCGCTGCCGGGCCGGTCGACCGCGGCCAGCGGCGACACCGAGCGTCCTTGAGCGACGAGCGGGCGCGGCTGTTCGTGGCGCTGCAGCTGCCCGGCTCGGCTCGCGACGCGCTCAGCCAGTGGGGCGCGCTCGTCCTCGCCGCGCGCCCGGGAGTGCGAGCGCTCAGCGCGGTCGGGCTGCACGCCACGCTGTGCTTTCTCGGCGCCCGAGACATCGACGAACTCGAGGAGATCGCCGCGGCCTGTGAGGGCGTGGCCGGCGCCGGGGCGGTGGCGCTCTCGCTCGGGCCGGCCCTGGGCCTACCGCCGCGACGGCCGCGGGTCGTGGCCGTCACCCTGCAAGATCCCGAGGGCACGCTCGCCGCGATCCAGGCGACGCTGTCGGCCGTGCTGGCCGCCGCCTCGGTCTACGAGCCGGAACGGCGCCCGTTCCTGCCTCACGTCACGGTCGCGCGGGTGCGCGCCGGCGCGGAGCGGATCCGGGCGGCCGAGCTCCCCGCCCCGCCGGCGTTGCCATTTACCGCCTCGGCCGTGACGCTTTACCGCTCGCGGCTCGGGTCCGCGGGTGCGCGCTACGAGGGATTGCGAACGATTCCGCTCGCCGGATTCCCGGCACCGGGGGGACGGGCACCGAGCTGTGGGCCATAATCTCGGGCGATGAATCGTGCCATCCCGAGCGCCCCGATCGCCGCCGCCGGGCTGATCGCCGGCTACGCCGTGGCCAGCGCCACCGGCTCGCGGCCGCTCGGTGGCGTCGTGCTCGCGGCGTCCGGCCTGGTCTGCATCTCGATCTGGCTCGAGCGCGACGGGCGCCGGACCGCGGGGAAGCTGACCGCCATCGCGCTCGGCGCGTTCGTGCTCTCGCACGTGCTCGCGCTGGCCATCGGCGCCTGGCCCGCCGTGCTGGTGGCCGCGGCCGGTACCGCCGTGGCCTGCGAGCGGCTCTCCGATTCGCGCCGCTTCAAGGCTGCCCCCGGCGCCTGAAGTTCCTGCCGATTCACCAGAATCGGCACACAATTGCCGCGGGCTTGACGCAAACGCGCCTTGTTCGGTCACCGGCCTGGATCTAGCGTCTCGGTTCCGTCCGCTCCCCGTCCTACCGTGGAGCGTCCAAAGGTATGAGACAAGGAGCCGAATCGAGATGAGCGAGCAGGACAAGGCCAGCGTGAAGTCTGGCGGCGACAGCAAGTCGGAAGCCAAGCGCCAGGCTGCCCTCCAAGGCGCTCTCACTCAGATCGAGCGGCAATTCGGCAAAGGTACGGTCATGCGGATGGGGGACCCCGGCGCCCGGGTCGCCGTGGACGCGATCCCCACCGGAGCGCTCTCGCTCGATATCGCCCTGGGGATCGGGGGTGTCCCGCGGGGCCGGATCATCGAGATCTTCGGCCCGGAGTCGTCCGGTAAGACGACGCTGGTCTACCACATCCTGGCCGAGGCGCAGAAGCTCGGCGGGGTCTGTGCGTTCGTCGACGCCGAGCATGCGATGGACCCGCTGTACGCGTCTCGGATCGGCGTGGACATCGACGAGCTGCTCGTCTCCCAGCCCGACTACGGTGAGCAGGCGCTGGAGATCGTCGACATGCTGATCCGCTCCGGGGCGGTGGACGTGATCGCCGTCGACTCGGTCGCCGCCCTGACGCCGCGCGCCGAGCTCGAGGGACAGATGGGCGATCAGACGGTCGGCGTGCAGGCGCGGATGATGTCCCAGGCGATGCGCAAGCTCACCAGCAACCTCAATCGCACGCAGACGCTGTGCGTGTTCACCAACCAGATCCGCGAGAAGATCGGCGTGATGTTCGGCTCTCCCGAGACCCAGCCCGGCGGCCGGGCGCT
>JALYXK010000403.1 GCA_030947145.1 Actinomycetota bacterium | reverse complement strand
GCGTGAGCGACGGGTGGTAGTCGTCGGAGACGATGATGCGCTTGCACCCCAAGCTGTACTCCGGGGTGAGCTTCTCGCGCAGCTCCGGATCGCGCACCTGCGCGCGCAGCCGCGCGCGGGCGATCTTCTCGACCACCACCGTCCGCGACGGACGCTGCAACATCATGCCGATCAGCTCGCGGTACCAGTACTGGCGCCCCCGGACCAACCGCTGCAGGGCCGGCCAGCGACGGTATAGCCGATGCTCAATCGGCGTGATCCGTCGGTTCATCCGCGGGAAGGTCCACGATCCGCACCGTCCGGCGCGCCGCCGGGTCGGCGCCATCGACCGCTGATCTGGAGGCGGTCGTCGTCATCCGCCCACTCTATAGCTGCGGCCCGGGCGGGCATTCCATCGAGCCCGCCCGGGACCGCCCGGTCATGGATCACCACTACCTACAAACGTCCCAGGACTTATTACTTAGTGTCTGCCTGGGTGGCGCGACACTCCCGACCGCCGGGGCTGGCCGTCGACCTCGGGATGGCCGGCGCGTTACCCGACTGAACGCTTGCGCGCTCCGGCCGAGTGGGCGATCCGCCGGACCTCGGAGTCTAACGAGCCGCCGGCCCGGACTCAGGGCAGCCGGCCGGACCAGCGGGCCGAGGCGGCGGCTGCCCCGAGCAACAGCACCAGGCCGGCGATCGCGAATTCGTAGGTGATCTCGTGCTGGCGGAGGACCGAGCCGAGCTGGCTGCCGAGGCGGCCGTAGATCGAGCTGACCTCACCCGAGCTCTGGGCGTTGAACGCCCGGCCGCCGGACACCCGGGCGATCTGCTGCATCAGCTGCGGATCGGGGGGTACCGAGACCGGAGGCGCCAGCGGGTCGGGGTTCGGCAACATCCCGCTGGCGGTGCCCAGCGCGATCGTGTAGACCGGGATCCTGTCCTGGCCGGCCTGGCGCGCAGCATCGACGGCGTTGACGCCGGCATTGGCGGCGCCGTCGGAGAGCAGGACGATCGCCGAGGGCGGATGCTTGTGGTTGGCTCCGCGCAGCAGCTGCAGCGCCAGCTCGAGCGCGTCGCCGGTCGCGGTGGCCCCATTGGCCGCCTGACCGTCGATGATCGCCCGGGCCGCTCCGTGGCTGGTCACCGGACCCTGCACGGCGTCCGGCGAGCTGGAGAAGGCGATCGCGCCGACCCGGACCTGGCTCGGCAGCTTGTCGATGAAGGTGTTCGCGGCCTGCTCGGCGGCGGCCAGCCGCGTCGGCTGCACGTCGGTGGCCGCCATCGAGCCCGAGTGATCGGTGACCAGCATGATCGACGCCTGGTTCAGGGCGACGCGATAGGTGCTCCGCGGCTTGGCCAGCGCGATCGCCAGAGCGGCGAGGGCCAGCAGCGCCAGCGCCGAGGGCAGATGCCGCTGCCATGACGACGTCGTCCCGGCCGCCAGCTTCAGGGACGGAAGCGCGGTGAAGCGGATCGCGTAGCGCCTGGCCCGGCGCTGAGCGCGAACGTAGGCGACGATCGCCACGGGCAGCAACACCAGCGCGAGCAGCCACGATGGCGAGCCGAAGCTCATGACACTCGAAGCTGGCGTCCGAGCGCCAGCAGCCAGTCCTCGCCGGTGGACAGCGCGACGTGCTTGATCCGCAGGCGCCGCAGCTCATCCGCGACGGCCTGGCGCCGCTCGCGCTCGAGCTCGGCGAAGCGCTCGCGCAACCGCCGGTTCGAGGTGTTGACCTCCAGGCGGGCTCCGGTCTCGGGATCGACCAGGGCCAGGTGCCCGAGCGCCGGGAGCTCGCCCTCGCGCGGATCGACGATCTCCACCGCCAGTACCGCCTGGCGGACGCGCAACGACCCCAGCGGCCGCTCCCAGCCCTGTTGCTCGCGGAAGTCCGAGACCACCACGGCGAGACCGGGCTGGCGGGCCAGACGCCCCATCCGGGCCAGCGCGTCGGCCAGGGCGCCGGGATCGTGCTCGCCGTCGCGGGCCACCCCCTCGGCCAGGGTCCGGCGCAGCGCGACGATCGCCGGCTTCGATCCGCGGGGCGGGAGCACGCGCGGCTGCCCGGCGCCGAATCCGACCAGCCCCACGCTGCCCGTCCGGCGCACGCCGAGGCGACCGAACACCAGCGCCACCCCCTCCGCGACGTCGGCCTTCAGCCGCTGCGCGGTTCCGAAGGCCATCGAGGGCGAGACATCCAGGGCGATCCAGGTGGTCAGGGAGCGCTCGGGAACCTGCAGGCGCACGTGCGGCTGGCCGCCGCTGCGCGCCGTCGCCGCCGGATCGATGTGGCGCACGTCGTCGCCGACCTCGTACGGGCGCAGCTGGGCCAGTTCGATCCCCAGGCCGATGCCCGAGGCTCGGCGGGCGCCCGGCAACATCCGCGCCACCAGCCGGTTGACGCCGACATCGAGCGCGTCGACCAGCGGCTGGGGCAGCGGACCCGGCCCCTGCCGCGCCGCGGGCGGCTCCAGCAACCGTCCGCGTTGCGAGCGCCCCGGGGGAATCGCCCTCTGGGCGACTGCTCCCAGGGACGAGCCGCTGGGCGAGTCCCCGGTCACGCCCCCCGCACCACCCTGGTCGTGCCCTCCGGCACCACCCCGGTCGTGAACTCGCGCGGGCGGGTGAGGCTGCCGGCACCGGGTTCCGGCACCACAGCGACCACGCGGTCGATCACCTCGTCCGCGGTCACGCCCTCGCTGAGGGCGTCGTAGGACAGGACGATGCGGTGACGGAGGACGTCGGCGGACAGGTCGCGGATGTCCTGGGTGACCACATGACCGCGACCGCGCAGGAGCGCGAGCACCCGCGCCGCCTGGACCAGCCCGATCGGGCCCCGGGGACTGGCCCCGAACTCGATCAGCCCGGCGGCGTCCGGCAGGCCATAGTTGGCCGGGTGCCGCGTGGCGTCGGCCAGCGCCACCGCATAACCGATCGCGTCGCGGTCGACCAGCACCTGCTGGGCCGCCGTTCCGTAGCGGGTGAGCTCGGCCACCGACAGGCACTTCCGCACGGCCGGCGGCTCGGCCAGGCTGCGACCGACGACCGCCGCCTCCTCGCCGACGCTGGGGTAATCGACCAGGATCTTCATCAGGAAGCGGTCGACCTGCGCCTCCGGGAGCGGGTAGGTGCCCTCGGACTCGATCGGGTTCTGGGTGGCCATCACGATGAACGGCAGAGGCACGCGGTGGGTCGTGCCGCCGATCGTCACCTGCTGCTCCTGCATGACCTCGAGCAGGGCCGACTGGACCTTCGCCGGGGCCCGGTTAATCTCGTCGGCCAGCAGGAAGTTCGTGAACACCGGGCCGAGCTCGGTGTCGAAGCCGCCGGTGGCGGGCTTGTACACCCGCGTGCCCACGAGGTCGGCGGGGACCAGGTCCGGGGTGAACTGCACCCGGCCGTAGCTGCCGCCCAGCACCGCGGCGAGCGTTTTCACGGTCAGTGTCTTGGCCAGCCCGGGGACCCCCTCGAGCAGTACGTGGCCGCCGGCGAGCAGGCTCACCAGCAGTCGCTCGAGCATCGCGTCCTGTCCGACGATCACCCGCTTGATCTCGTAGAGCGCCTCCTGCAGCGCCTCGCGCGCCTCTTCGCGCAACTCCCCGGTCTGCTCGTTCTCAGTCATTCGTTCTCCTTGGTTCCTAAATCAGTCGGCCGAACCAGCGCAGGGACAAGATGGCCCCGAGCAGCACCAGCACCAGTGCCACGCCGGCGAAGCTCGCGGTTATCTGTTGTTTGACGTGCTTGTGCCCAATCCGGGCGGCGAGATGCGCGTAAACCGCGCCCAGCCCGCTCACGCCCTCGGCGGTGAAGGCCTGCCCGCCCGAGAGCCGCCCGATCTGCTGGAGCTCGCTCGGATCCAGCGGGACCGGGACCGAGGTCGTCCGCGATCCGTGCCTGACGGTGATCGTGCCGTGGCCGGTGCCCAGGGCGACGGTGTAGACCGGGATGTGCGCCCGCGCTGCCTGACGGGCGGCCAGGAGCGGGTCGGCGCCGTTGGTCGAGGTCCCGTCGGAGAGCAGCACGATCGCGCCCGGGATCCGCTTGCCGCCGGTGGAGCGCAGGCGCGAGAGCACGCTGACCGCTGAATTGATCGCATCCCCGATCGCGGTGTGCCCGCCCGGGCGGAGCTGCGAGAGCGCCTGGATCGTCAGCGAGTGGTCAGCGCTCGGCGTTTGCAGCACGGCCGGCCGCTGGTTGATCTGGAGTAGTCCGACGCGGACGGCGCCGGGGACGCTCCGGGTGAATTCCTGGGCCGCGCCCGCGGCGGCCCCCAGGCGCGAAGGCGGCACATCGGTGGAGGCCATCGAGCTTGAGACGTCGTTGGCCAGCATCACCGCGCCGTCGGTGGCGGGCACGGCGACGCTGCGCTGGGGCCGGGCCGCCGCCACGATCAGCGCGACCACCGCCAGCGCGAACGCCAGCATCGGAGCGTGCCGGCGCCAGCGCGGACGGTTGGGCGCGACCGATGGCCTCAGC
>JALYXK010000395.1 GCA_030947145.1 Actinomycetota bacterium | reverse complement strand
GTTGGTGGCCAGTCCGCGACCTGCCCGCGGCCGAGGCCGTCCCGGGGAGGCCGAGCGCGATCAGCGCGAGGGCCATAGCGGTCGTGCCCCAGCAGGAAATCAGTCCACCACCCGCCGGGCGACGAGCGTGATGTGCAGCGCGTCGCCGTGCTGCTCGACGACCTCGAAGCCGCTCGCCGCCAGCATCCCCCTGAGCGCGCTGGCGCTCAGTCCCCACCACCAGGCGCCGTAGGACTGCCGGCGGTCAAACGGCTCGGTGATCCCGAGTGCCGGGCGGCCGGGGCGGGCCGACGCGTGCGCGTGGCGGTCACCTTCTGGTAGCTCGGGCAGAAAGACGCAGGCCTGGCTGACCCCCGGGACCTCGGGAATTGTCTCGCTGGCCAGGATCAGGGTCTCGCCGGTGATCTCGTGCAGGCGTTGCAGCGTGAGCAGCGGGTGGGGAGCGTGGTAGATCACGCCTGAGCACCACACGACCTGATGGGATCCCACCTCGGCCATCGTGGCGGGATCGTGCAGATCGCCTTGGAGGAAGCGGATCGTGGACGCGCGGGCGGCGTGCTCGGCCGTGAACTTAGCGCTGGCCGGCATCACGTCGAGGCCGGTGACCGCGGTCGCGCCGCCGCGTTCGGCCCGAAACGCGATCCCGCCATCGACGCCCCACATACAGCCGATGTCGGCGAATGAGCGTCCCGGCGCGAACCGGTCGACGAGCTCCTCGCGGGCCTGCGGGCTTCTGAGCATCCGGCGGCGCACACGCGCGGCCGTCAGCCAGGTTCGGGCCAGGACGGGCATCTCGGGCGGTTCTCCGGTGAGTGGGCGCCGGTGAGGACGACCGGCCCCCCGGCCGCGACCATGATCGTGTGCTCCTCGTGAGTGCTGAGCGAGTGGTCGGCCGTGCGGACAGTCCATCCGTCGCGGTCGAGCACCAGGCGGCGGCCACCGCCCCCGAGCATCGGCTCGATCGTGAACACCAGACCGTGCTGCAGGCGCTGGGTGGCCAGAGGTGCCGCCCAATTGGGCACGGTCGGCTCCTCGTGCATGGCGCGGCCGATGCCGTGCCCGGTGAGCTCCCGGAACACCCTGAGCCCGCGCGCGCGGGCCGTGCGCTCGATCGCGGCGCCGACGTCCCGGAGGGTGGCGTCCGGCTGAGCCGCGCGGATTCCGGCGGCCAGTGCGGCGCGCCCGGCGGCCAGCAGCGCCAGCCGGCGCCGGTCGACCCTGCCGACCGCGACGGTGATGGCGGCATCGGCGTGGTAGCCGTCGAGCTCCGCGGCCACGTCCAGCGTCACCACCTGGCCGGCCTGGAGCAACCGCGGGCCGGGGATCCCGTGGACGACCTCGTCCTCCACGCTGACGCAGATCGAGCCCGGGTAGCCGTAGGTGAGGATCGGCCCGGACCGCGCTCCCTGCTCAGCTAGGAAATCTGCCGCGACGGCGTCGAGCTCGGCCGTGCTCGCTCCCGGGACGGCGGCGTGCTTGACCAGCCGGAGCGTGGCAGCGACCAGGCGCCCGGCCCGGCGTAACCCTTCCAGCTGATCCGGCGTATCGACGGACACCGCCAGAGCGTATCCGGGCGGCAGGCCGACTCACCTGGTTCGGATCTAGGCAGCCTCGAGCTCGGGCACGCGGTTGGGACCGCAATGAGAGACGTCGTCGAACAGCCGCATCGCCGTGACCTGTTCCCAGCGCCCGCTCTGGACGAGGTCGTGGCAAAGTTTTTCGGTGTCCTCGAGACCCGCTTGAGCGGCCGGGTCCTCGGTCAGATCGCGAGCGAAAACGAGGCTGTCGACAGCCAGCCGCAGGCGCTCCTGCTCCACGTCTTGGAGTTTGCTGGGGCCAAGCTCGTTCAGCGTGTGCAGAACCCGGCGATAGGCGTCTGAGCGTTCAGGAGTCATGGGAATTCACTGACATTGCCGTTGACCATACGCTCATGATGTCGACACAGGCGTCAGCTGCCTTTAGCCCACCGGCCCAGGTTTAGCCGCTGCGCTTGTACTTCTGGTGGGTGAGCCGCTACGGATCGCGAGTCCCGCGGCTGGAGTCTGACTTCCGGCGCCGCGCCGACCGCCTGCGCAGCTCGCTCAGCCGGGTCCGCCCGGTCAGCGTCAGTTGATAGGTCGACTCCTCAAGATCCGTGCCGCCGGTAGCGCGGAGCATGCGCTGCTCGATGGCCTGCCGCCAGACCGGTGCGAGCGTTTCCTCGCTGGTGAGGAGCTCCCAGGCGATCAGGCCGAAGCTCGCCGAGCCGAAGTCGTCCACCGCCTCGAGCACGTCCTCGAGGGTCCGGTCTGGTGCATCGTCAGGCATACTCTAGTCGGCCCCTTCGGTGCCGCCATTCCCTGACGGATTGTGCGGCAGCGTACTACTCCATACCGTGCTGTCCAGCCACTGTCATGACGCTGACGCGGACCGCTGGTAAATAATCCCGACATGCCCGACTACGCGGTGCCGTTGCGCGAGCAGGACGTCGATCCGGATCCACTACGCCAGTTCGCCGCGTGGTTCAAAGAGGCGGTCGAGGCCGACGTGCGGATACCCGAGGCAATGGCGCTGGCCACGGCCTCCGCCGCGGGCCGTCCGAGCGTCCGAATGGTGCTGATGAAGGGATACGACGAGCGCGGGTTCGTCTTCTTCACGCACTATGCCAGCCCGAAGGGCCGCGAGCTGACCGCAAATCCGCAGGCCGCGCTGCTGTTCTACTGGGATCCCTTGGGACGCCAGGTGAGGCTCGAGGGATCCGCGGAGCCGACCTCGCCGGAGGAGACGGCGGCTTACGTGCGCAGCCGGCCGGCCGGAAGTCAGCTCAGTGCGCTGGCCTCGCCCCAGAGCCAGATACTGACCAGTCGCGAGCAACTCGAGCGCCGGGTGGGCGAGCTCGAGGCGCGCTATCAGGCCGGGGAGCTGCCGCTGCCGGAGGACTGGGGTGGATTCCGGGTCCGCCCTGACACCTTCGAGTTCTGGCAGAACCGAGAGGATCGCCTCCATGACCGCCTGCGCTACACGCGCCGGCCGGGGGGCGCCTGGCGCGTGGCCAGGCTCGCGCCCTAGCCCTCGCCGTTGTGCGCGTAGTCGCGGCGACTAGGCTGTCGCCGGTGCGCCCCGTCTACTACCTCGGCGTGTTCATGCCCGCCGCGGTCGTGCTCAAGTTCGCGGGCGCGTCGGCGTCGATTGTCTTCTTCGCTTCGGCGCTCGCGGTAATCCCCGCCGCGGCGTTGATGAGCGACGCGACCGAACAGCTCTCGGACCGTTCGGGTCCGGGCATCGCCGGGCTCCTGAACGTCACCTTCGGTAACGCTCCGGAGTTGATCATCGCCTTCTTCGCGTTACTCGACGGCCTGCAGGAGGTGGTCAAGGCCTCGCTGGTCGGCTCGGTGATCGGGAACTCGCTGCTGGTTCTCGGCGCCTCGATGCTCGTCGGCGGGCGCAACCGAACACGCCAGACCTTCGATCGCACGGCGGCACAGACAAACTCCGGTTTGCTGTTGGTGACGGTTACGGCGCTGGTACTTCCCACAGTGCTTGTCCTGGCGCGAGGCGAAGGCTTGGCCTCGGTCGGCGATAAACGCCACTCCTTCGGCCACCAGATCGAACACATGTCGCTGGGAATCAGTGCGGTGATGATCGCCGTGTACCTCGCCGCGTTGCTGTTCTCGCTACGCACCCACCGCGATCTCTTCAGTCCCGAACACGACGGGCCCAGCGAGGGCACGGCATGGTCCCTGCGCCGCTCGATGCTGGTTCTCGCCGGCGCCGGCGTGCTGGTCGGGGGGATGAGCGAACTGCTCGTCGGCTCGATCGAGCACGCCTCCCACTCCATCGGCCTCTCGCAATTCTTCGTCGGCGCGTTCGTCGTGGCGATCGTCGGAAACGCCGCCGAGCACTACGTCGCGGTGGTCGCCGGCGCGCGGGACAAGATGGATCTGGCCGTCAACATCGCGATCGGCTCGAGCGCCCAGATCGGCCTGTTCGTCGCACCCCTCCTGGTGATCCTCTCGTTCGCCTTCGGACCAGCACCAATGTCGCTGGTGTTCAACGGATACGAAATCGCCGCGCTGGTTTTCGCCGTCCTGATCTCCACGACCCTGATCGCCGACGGCGAGTCGACCTGGTTCGAGGGCGTCCAGCTGATCGGCGTTTACGTCCTGCTCGGAATGCTGTTCTACTACGCGTGACCGATACGTACTAGTAAGTAGTAAGCGCCCTCCCGGGGCTTAGTGAATCTTCAAGGTTCCTTATGACTGGGTTGCCGCCACGCGGGTATGCTTGAAACATCTCATATTTCTTGGAGCGGGTCTTTTGATCGGCTTCTACCGCCAAGGGGCTGTAGCCGTGAACGAAGATTCAGTTGTAGTTGAGGTCGAGACGCGCTCCGAGCAGGTAGGCACACTCGATCCACCGGTTTCCCCGCAGCCCCGGCAGCTACCGGGCTTCTGGCGTGATGCGCTGGCCGCCTACGCGCAGCCGCGCCCGCTGCGGAGCGCCGCCGAAGTGATGACGTCGGTAGGCGCGTATCTGGCGGTGTCCGTGGGGATCTATTTCGCGCTGGGCGTTTCGGCCCTGCTGGCACTGGCGCTGGCGCCCGTGAGCGCGGCGTTCCTGCTGCGCACCTACATCATCTTCCACGACTGCTCCCACGGGTCGTTTCTGAGCTCGCGACGCGGCAACGCCTGGCTCGGCGCCGTCTGCGGCTTTCTCGTGCTCACGCCGTTCGTGCGCTGGCGCCACGACCATGCGGTCCATCACGCCACCTCTGGCGATCTCGACCGCCGCGGCGTGGGAGATCTCCCCACGCTCACCGTCGAGGAGTACTACGCGCGATCGAGGCGCGGACGCTTGGGCTATCGAGCGTTTCGCAACCCCGCGGTGATGTTCGGCCTGGGCCCGGTGTTCGCGATGATCATCGGGCCGCGGATCGTGTCGCGCAACGCACGCCCGCGGATGCGCAAGAGCGTGCTCTGGACCGACGCGGCGCTCGTCGCCGTGGTCGGGAGCCTCTGCTGGCTGCTGGGAGTCGGCGATTTCCTGATCACCTGGGCTCCCGGTGCGCTGCTCGCCGGCTCCGCCGGGATCTGGCTGTTCTACGTCCAGCATCAGTTCGAGGACGCCTATTGGCAGCGCGCGGACAGTTGGAGCTACGCCGACGCGGCACTGCGGGGAAGCTCCTTCCTGAAGCTGGCCAAGCCGCTCCAGTTCTGCACGGGGAACATCGGCTTTCACCACATACATCACCTGAGCACCAAGATCCCGAACTACAACCTGCCGCGCGCGCACGCGGAGAATCCGGTCTTCCACAGCGTGCCGACCCTGTCGCTGTCGGACGGGCTGCGAGCCGTGCGCCTGAAGCTGTGGGACGAGCCCAGCGGGCGGCTGGTCACGTTCTCGCAGGCGCAAGCCTGCCGCGGCTAGCCGCGGCGCGCGCTGACGGGGCAGGTCGGG
>JALYXK010000091.1 GCA_030947145.1 Actinomycetota bacterium | reverse complement strand
CGGACCGCCGATCTGCGCCTCTACGAGCAGCGCGGCATCGCGCTGGGCTGACCGCTCGGGGGCTACCCCCCGGCCAGCGCCGCCTTCAGCTGCTCGATCACCTCGACCGGCGCGGGATCGACGCCACGCAGCACCGCCAGATACAACGACACCAGATCCCCCAGAAGTACCAGGGAGATCAGTCGGTCCAACCGGGTCTCGCCGATGCTGTCGATCCGGAATGTCGGCGCTCCGCGACCCGCGATCAGGCCGCGGGTGAGCTCGATCCGCTGACGTACGCGGGGGTGCAGGTCCGAGTCGTCGAGGAACACCGCCGAGAACCGGCCGAGCTCGGCTGCGCCCTCCCAGCCAACGATTTCGTTGTGGTCGAGCTCGGGCAGCTCGTGCGCGAAGCAGGGCCGCTTGGCGTTCTCGTTGATCTGAGTCTTCCACCGGTAGGCGACCGGGCTGGTCAGGCCGGCCCCGGCGACCTGCGGAATCGTTCCGTGCAGTCCCCGGGCGAGGTCCTTGGCCAGGCAGTCCTCGGCGCCGTCGGGCCCCCAGCTGGCCACCAGCTCCTCGGCGTGGGCCGCGGCGACGTCGATTTCGGCGTGCAGCCGCTCGCCGGCCCCGCAAAGCCCGGCCACCTCGAGAGCGATCACCAGCGAGTAGGCGACGGTCGACCGGGGCTGGAAGCCGCCGGGCAGCGGGATCACCGGCACCCCTTCGGCCCGGGCCGCCGTGGCCAGCTTGCCGCCGGTGGTGGCGACGATCCGCCGCGCGCCGAGCGCCCCGGCGGCCTCGTATACCGCGAGCGTCTCCTCGGTGTTACCGGAGTAGCTCGCGCACAGCACGGTGGTATCGGGGGTCGTCCAGGCTGGAAGCTCGTAGTCGCGGGCAAGGACGATCGGCCGCGACGCCCGGTCGCCGAGGGCGGCGCGCGCGAGGGCTCCGCCGATCGCCGAGCCGCCCATTCCGGCCACCACCATCCCCCCCGCCGTGTCGCGATGCTCGAGACCCGCCGACTCCACCCGCCACAGGGCGTCGCGCAGGTGATCGGGCATGGTCAGGACGTCCTCGAGCTCGTTCGAGTAGTCCACTGCGGCGATCGCCTCGCGAGAAAGGGACTGGGCGGCGCTCAAAACTTGATCGCTCCGGCTGGAAGCTCCACGCCGGGGAAGATACGCACGCCGGCCTTCAGGGTGTTGTCCGGTCCGATCTGCACCCCTTCGCCGAGGACCACCTCACCCTCGATCTCGCAGTGCTCCCCGATCGCTACCCCGCGGCCGACGATCGCCGAACGGACCACGCTCCCGGCGCCCACGCTGGCTCCATCGAGCAACACCGCGTCCTCGACCTGGGCGCCCGCGCCGATGCTCACACCGGCGCCCAGCACCGCGCGGGCCCCGACCGTGGCCGACTCAGAGATGCGCGCACCGGACGCGGCCACCACCGGGGCGACCAGGATGCCCTGCACCGTGGCGTCCGCCACCAGAGTCAAGCCCGCCTGGGTCAAGGCGTCTCCGACCTCCGTGCTCACCCGACCCTCGAGGATGTCGTAGGTCGCCTGGAGGTAGCGCGACGGCGTGCCGATGTCCAGCCAGTAGCCGCTGGCCTCGTAGCCGAACAGCCCGGCTCCGACCAGGGCGGGGAACACCTCCCGCTCGATCGAGATCTTGGTGCCCGCCGGGGCCAGCTCGCCCAGCACCTCGCGCTCGAGCACATACACGCCGGCGTTGATCAGGCTGGTGTCGATTTGATCGGGGCTCGGCTTCTCCAGAAACTCCTCCACGCCGCGATCGGCGTTGAGGCGGACGAGCCCATAGGCCGAGGGGTCATCGACGCCGATCAGGGCCAGCGTGGCCCGCGCGCCCGTGCGCTCATGCTGGGCGAGCTGCGCGGACACATCGATGTCGGTGAGCACGTCGCCGTTGAGCATCAGGAAACGCTCGTCGAGCAGCTCCTCGGCGAACTTCAAGGCTCCCCCGGTGCCCAGCGGGGTCGGCTCCTGCAGGTACCGGATCCGGATCCCCAGCGAGGCGCCGTCGCCCAGCACCTCGCGTACCCCCTCGGCCATGAATCCGCACGAGAGGATCGCGTCGTCCACGCCATGGGCGCGCAGCCATTCCAGCATGAAGGAGATGAACGGCCGGTTGACCAGCGGGACGACGGGCTTGGGAATCGTCGAGGTCAGGGGCCGCAGGCGCGTGCCTTCGCCCCCGGCCAGGATCAGCGCCTGCAAATCGGTGCTTCCCCGACGGTGCCCACGGCGGCGAGCCTACCGCCCGACGCCCTCGTAGACGAGACCCGCCGCACGGACCGCGTCGGGATCCACGCAGTTGCGCCCATCGATCACCAAGGTCCCGGCGGCGCGCTGCGCCACGGCAGCCCAATCGAGCTCGCCGAACTCGGGCCACTCGGTGACGATGATCACCGCGTCGGCGTTCTGCACCGCCTCGAGCGCCGAATCGGCGAAATCGACCCCGATCATCAGCTTGCTGGCCTCCGCATCGGCCACCGGATCGTAGGCTCGCACCCGGGCGCCGTCCGCCTGCAGACGGGCCGAGAGCACCAGCGAGGAGGCCTCGCGCATGTCGTCGGTGTTGGCCTTGAAGGCCAGGCCGAGCAGCGCGACAGTCTTGCCCACCAGCGAGCCGAGGTGCTTGTGCAGCTTGCCGATCACTCGCCGCTTCTGCAGCTCGTTGACCTCGATCACCGCCGTCAGCAGCTGAAAGTGGTAGCCGGAGTTGCCGGCCAGCTGCTTGAGCGCGGAGACGTCCTTGGGGAAGCAGGAGCCGCCGAACCCGATCCCGGGGCGCAGGAAGTGCGGGCCGATCCGCTGATCCAGACCCATCCCACGCGCCACCTCCTGCACGTCGGCGCCGGTCTCCTCGCAGACGTTGGCGATCTCGTTGATGAACGAGATCTTGGTGGCCAGGAACGCGTTGGCGGCGAGCTTGATCATCTCGGCGCTGGCGATGTCGGTGCGGACCAGCGACGACTTCAGCGGCTCGTAGAGCTCCGCCACCGCATCGCCGGCCCAGTTGCCGTCGTCGCCCACCACCACGCGATCGGGAGCCCGAAAGTCGGCCAGCGCGGTGCCCTCCTTGAGAAACTCGGGGCAGGAAACGTAGGTGAACCCGGCCTTCCCCTGCTGGCTGAAGATCCGCTTGATCGCCGCGCCGGTGCCGACCGGGACGGTGGACTTCATCACGAACGCGTGGGTCTCGGAGGCGGGCATCGCGCCCACCACAGCGTGGACGGCCGAGAGATCGGCGTCGCCGGAGTAGGTCGGGGGCGTCCCGACGGCCACGAACAGCAGCCGCGCATGCTCGAGGGCCGGCGCCAGCTCAGTGGAGAAGTGCAGCCGATCGCCGCTTCCGGCCAGCGATTCGCCGAGCCCGGGCTCGTAGATCGGCACGTCGCCCCGCCGCAGCCGGGCGATCTTCTCAGCGTCGACGTCGACGCACCAGACCTCGTTACCCAGCTCGGCGAAGCCGGCGGCGGTCACCAGACCGACGTATCCGGTGCCGATCACGGCGATCGGTTCCCGTTGCGAACTCATCGAGCGCGTGAGCGTACAGACCGCCGTAGACTGGCGACCCTGAGCTACAAGCCTTCGACCCACTTCGACCGGATGACCCCTAACCCGCGCGATGCAGTGATGCGGCGATCGCGATCAGCTGCTTGGGTGCGATGTCGTCGGTGAGGCTGTTGGACACCCAGTAGACGCCGCCCGACGTGCGCCAGGCCACGAGCGAGAGCTTGGAGCCGTTGTAGAACTCCATCAACCGCTTGCTACCGACGGATTCGATCTTCGTGGGTTTGTTGAGAATCGGCGGATGCTGCCAGGTCATCCCCTGCACTCCGTAGTACTGGCCGATGACCGCGTTCTTCACCAAGGTCATCCGATACGCCTGGTAGACATGACCGCGCTGGTCGCGAAGCACGTACCTGCGGGGGTAGGAGGCGGTGTATTCGCTGGCCGGGTTCGGATACTCGCTGCAGTTGGCCGTGACCTCCGAGCAGTACTGCGTGCCCGCCACGATCATCGTCGGGTAATACACGGGCATCCCCACCCCTGCGAGCGCCGCCGCCTGAGCCTGGCCGTCCGTCGAGTCCGCGGTCAGGCCGGCGGTGCCCGCGGAGCCGCCCGACTTCTGGACGCGATGGACCGCCTTCGGCTTCGGCTTGGGGGCGGCCTGGGTCGGGGTCATGAACCGGGTGAACGCGCGCTGCTCGGCGGCGGGGTCGCCCGTCACGTAGCAGGCCGCCACCGCAATGAACTTGGCGGTGCCGGCCGGCCCCCCGCCGCCGCCGCCGCAGGGAAGCAGAATCGCCGGGAACGGAATCTGCTTGATCGTGTGGGCGGCCGAGAAGGCAACCAGGTTGAACAGGTTGATCAGGCCATCGACCGTATGCAGGTTGTGGTCGGTCTGGGTGTGAAGGCCGAAGATCTTCAGCAGCCTGGCCCGGTTGGCGATCAGGTTGCTGGCGCCGTATTGGTCCTTGGCCCAACGGATGAAATCCTGCTGGCGCGCGTTGCGGACGATGTCGTTGTCGGTGTGACGGAATCGCACGAACGCCAGCGCGCCGTGCTCGGACTGGTTGGCTCCGCACAGCTTCTGGTAACCGGGCTGGATGTCGATGCTCGAATAGTTGGTCTGCAGGGTGTTGTTGAAGTAGCGATGGTCGACGTCGGTATAGACACAGCCCATCGCGTCGATCAGATCCGAGAACCCGCTGAAGTTGATGTCGATGATGTGGTTGACTGCCAGCCCCGGGAAGACCTGGGTCTTCAGCACCTTGATCAGCAGGTTCGGTCCGCCGACGCTGTAGGTCGCGTTGAGCTTGTCGGTGGCAAAGGTCCCGCCCTCGGGGATCTGGACCTTCAGATCGCGCGGGACCGACAGCACGTTGATGGTCGACGAGTTCGGATCGAGCCGCATCAGCATCATCGTGTCGGTGTGCGCCGCGGAGAACGGCTCGCCGGCGCGGTGATCGGAGCCGATGATCATGATCGTCTGGGGATTTCCGGGATTCGGAATCACCACATTGGCGTGTGGTATCGAGCGCGTGAGCCCGATGTAGCCGGTGAGCTGCTTGAACTGCAGCAGGCCGGCCACGGCGGTGGTCGTGGCCGTGAAGGCGATCACGATCACCGCGCCGACCGCGAAGCGCAGCAGCGACCCGCCGCGCGAATCGGGGATCAACCTCATCCGGAGGCCAGCCCGCCCTCGATCGCCCGCAAACCTGTGCCCTCGGCCTGCGCGCCGCCTTGATTCTCCAGCCAGACCGGCAGCATCCGGACGAAGTCGGCCAGGGCCCGCCGGTAGCGAGCCAGCGAGGCCAGCGATACCCACTCCTCGGGTCCGTGGTGTCCGGCGCCGGCCGGCCCGAACTCGACCGCGGGGATCCCCGCCTCGATGAAAGAGGCCGCGTCGGAGGCGCCATCGCGCCCTACGCTCATCACCTGCATGTCGGGGATGCCGCGGGACACCGCCTCACGCAGCGCGCGCACGTAGGGGTCGGTGCGTGGCACGGTGACCGGCGGATGCAGGAACGTGCGCGCCACCTCGATTCCCGGGATCTTGCGCACCTGGGCGAGAATCGCGCCGGGATCCTGGCCCGGCAGGTAGCGCACGTCGACCGCCATCGCGCAGCGCGCCGGAACCTTGTTGAGCGCATCGCCCCCCTCGATCCGGCCGAGGTTGATCGAGGGCCGGTCGAACATCTCGGAGGACTCGCGGGTGAACGGCAGCGACTCGATCGCCCGGAACACGTCGATCGCCTTCAGCACCGCGTTGTCCCCCAGCCACGGCGTCGAGCTGTGCGCCGCCCGGCCGTGGACGATTATCTGCATCGCCAGGACCCCCTTGGCCTCGACGCCGATATGCAGGTCGGTGGGCTCCCCGGTGATCGCGAAGTCGCCACCCAGCCCGCGCCGGACGACCATGTCGGTGGCGCGCTCGTCGAGCTCCTCGGACTCCTCGTCGGGCACGCACACCAGGCGCACGCGCACCCGGTCCTGGCCGGCGAGATCCTTGAGCCCGCACATCATCGCCGCCAGACCGCCCTTCATGTCGTAGGCGCCCCTCCCGATCAGCCGGTCTCCCTCGGTCCGCGGCTGGAATTGCTCCGGGTCCCCGGGAACCACGTCCAGATGCCCGTGGAACACCACGCAGGGCACCGGGCCGGCTTCGCCGGCCCTGGGCGCAGTGGGGCCGGCTGCGTCGGCCGAAGGATCGCCGGAGCTCGGGGAGTTGGCCGCCAGGCCAACTCCCAAGGCCGGCGCAGCCGGCCCGACTTCCGCGACCAGCACCGGCAGGCCGTTGTGGTCGTAATCACGCACCTCGATGTCACGGGATTCGAGCCAGCCCTTGACGAATCCTGCTGCCGCGACGAGAACGTCGGGGCGCGAGGTGTCGTAGGAGATCAGTCGCTCGGCCAGGACATGCTCATCGGTCATCCGGCAAATATAGGTGCGAACGCTAAGACTCGGCTATGCGCAGGAACTCTTCCCAGCGGTGCTTGTCGCGCTCGGCCACCCGCCGCTTCTCGGTGTCGTCGCCGGCGTCCTGGAGCTCCTTTTCGGCCTGTTCCAGGCGCTCGCGCAAACGGCCGGTGTCGAGCTGATCTGGCTCATGCGCCTCTTCCACCAGCAGAAGCGCTCGGCCGCCGGCGATCTGCATGTAGCCCTCGGACTGCGCGAACCGCACGACATCCGAGTCGCTCTTGTAGAGACGGAGCTCGGTGGGCTCGAGCATGGCCAGGATCGGCGTGTGGTTGGCCAGCACGCCGATCGAGCCGACCGCGGTCACCGTCGAGATAATCTCGACCTCGTCGTTGAACACCTCGCCGTCGGGGGTCAGGACCTCGACCGGGAACTTCGTGTGGGCCATTACTCGCCCTCGGGGTGGCGCTCTTCGTCGTTGCCGCCCTCGGCCTTGGTGTCCTCGTCGCTCTCGGCCTTGGTGTCCTCGTCGCTCTCGGGCTTGGTGTCCTCGCTGCCCTCGGCCTTGGTGTCGTCGCTGCCCTCGGCCTTGGAGTCCTCGCCGCTGTCGGACTTGGAGTCGTTCTCCTCCTCGTCCTCAGCCTCGTCCTTGTCCCCGCCCTGACCCGCCTCTTTGATCACGTCGTCGATCGTGCCCTTCAGGAAGAACGCCCGCTCCGGAACGTCGTCGTGCTTGCCCTCCAGGATCTC
>JALYXK010000374.1 GCA_030947145.1 Actinomycetota bacterium | reverse complement strand
TCTGTGGCGGCGAGGCCGCCGATGCCCTGCTGACCATCGCGCAGGACGAAGGCGCGCAGATGATCGTGGTGGGCAACCGCGGGATGACCGGCGCACGCCGGGTCCTGGGGTCGGTACCCAACCGAGTCTCACATCGGGCTCGGTGCGGCGTGCTGATCGTGCCGACCTGCTGAGGGCACGACTACCGCAGGACCCAAGTGTCCTTGCCGCCGCCGTCCGCCGATCGCCACGCCGTGGCCGCCGTGTCCGTGGCGACGGCTTCACGACGAGCCCCTCCAGCCGCCGGATCGTGTCGAGCCCCTCCCTGGCAGTGATCGGCGTCTCGGTCGGCTACCGAGCGGACGAGCGGCTCCTCGAACCGTGTTCGCGTTCGCGATCTAGCGCGGACCCCAGCGGCCGAAGGCCTTGAGCACGACTTCGGTGTCGCTGCTGCAGCGAAACCGGCAGCCCCGGTCCGACATCGTCGCCGCCATCCGGACGACCGACTCGCGGTCCGGGGTGCCCGCTGTTCTCAGCTCTCCGGCGAAGCCGCACATCGGGTTCACTCCTCGGTCAGGCGGCGCGCGTCAGGGGCGTCGGGGATGCCTCGTGGCGCCGGGCGGCACCGACGAACTCTTCGAACAGGGCGGCCTGCTCGCGGCGCTCGATCAGGCATTCGGCGTGCCACTGCACCCCCAGGACGAACTCGCGATCGATGGCCTCGACGCTCTCGATCGTGCCGTCGCTGGCCCGCGAGGTGACCGTCAGACCCTCGCCGAGGGCGGCGATGGCCTGATGGTGAAATGAGTTCACCTTCCGGCGCTGGGCTCCGAGGATCTGGCCGAGCCGAGTCGCTTCGCTGAGGACCGTCACCCAGTGCGTCGGCTCCCTCCCGGGCTTCTCCTGACGGTGATTGATCGCCCGCCCCACGACGTCGGGAAGATGCTGGTGGAGGCTGCCTCCCCTGGCCACGTTCAAGACCTGGGTTCCCCGGCACACGGCCAGGATCGGGAGCCCGCGCGCGTCCGCGGCCCGCGCGAGCGCCAGCTCGAACCCGTCGAGCTCGCTCCAGGTCGGCCCGCTGAGCTCGTGCCTGGGCTCACCGTACGCCCGCGAATCCAGGTCGGGCCCCCCGGACAGGCAGACGCCGGTGACCCGGTCGAGCAGCGGCTGCAGGCAATCGAACTGCAGGGGCGGGACGACCACGGGAATCCCGCCGGCCAGCTCGATCGCCCGGAGATACTTCAGTCCCAGGGCCATCTCCGCCTGCGGCGGCTCGCCCTCTGGGGTGGGCGTCACCCCGCGGTGTTCGCGTAGCTCAGACGTCGTCACGGCGATCAGCGGACGCACGTACGCGAGCGAGGCGGCGAATTCGTCCGTCCTTGACGACACCCGGAAGTTATACCCCCGTGCCCGGAAAGACCACTGGCCATTCGGCCAACGTTATGCGCCGATCTTCATCCCCGGGGCCGGAAGCCGACGCCCAGGCAGGCGGCAAGATTGCTGGATGATTCGCGAAGCGGCCTCGACGCCGACGCCGGCATGGGCGGAGTGGGCGCAGGCCCAGTCCTACACGGTGGGAATCGAGGAGGAGGTGATGCTCATCGACCCGTCCGACTGGTCGCTGGCCCAGCGCAGCGAACACGTGCTGCCCGAGCTGTCGCCGGCCCTGCAAGCCCGATTGGTCGGCGAGACTCACGCGGCCGTGGTCGAGTTGTCCTGCTTCCCCCACGGGAGTATCGCGGAGGTCGGGCGCGAGCTCGCCGCATCGCGCGTCGCGCTGGAGGGCGAGCTGGCCGCGCAGGGACTCCGCGCGGCCAGCGGCGGGACCCACCCCTGCGCGAATTGGACCGAGACGCGCATCTCCGCAGGCGAGCGCTACCGGGCGGTGCACGAGTCGATGCGCGAGCTGGCGCGCCGGGAGCCGACGTGCGCGCTCCACGTGCACGTGGGTGTGGCCGATCCAGATCGGGCCATCGCGCTGCAGAACCGGCTGCGCGTCCACATTCCGCTGCTGCTCGCGCTGTCGGCCAACTCGCCCTACTGGCAGGGCCGCGATTCCGGGCTGGCTTCCGTGCGCACCCCGATCTTCCAGGCGTTTCCCCGGGTCGGGATTCCCCGCCCCTTCGGTTCATACGCCGCTTACGTCGAGACGGTCGACGAGCTGCTGCGTTGCGACGCCATACCCGAGCCCACTTTTCTGTGGTGGGACGTTCGCTGTCAACCCCGCTTCGGCACGGTCGAGCTGCGGGTGATGGACGCGCAGACGACGGCCACCGACACCGCGGCCATCGCCGCCCTGGTCCAGACCATCGCCCACCTCGAGCTGGAAGCGGGCTACGCCGACGACCATCTGATTCAGGCCACCGAGATCCTCGACGAGAATCGCTTCCTGGCCGCCCGCGACGGGATGCAGGCCAGGCTGATCGACCCCGCCGCCGAGCGGCGCGTCCCGGCGATGGAGCTACTCGAGCGCCTCCTGGCGGCCGGGCGTGAGCACGCCGAAGAACTCGGGTGCGAGCCGATGCTCGAGCTCGTCCGGGCGCTCGCCCGCGCGCCGGGGGCGGCTCGGCAGCGGTCACTCGCCGAGGCCGACGGCATAGCCCGCGTCATCCCCGGCCTCGCCGATCGCTACCCCGAGCCGTTCGACCTCTAGCGGTTTGACGTGACCTCAATCGCGCGCGCCACGCCGCGCGCGAGCGACGGAGTGAACCGCGAGAGCCACCACATCACCCAGGCCTCGGCGCTCACCGGCATTACGGCGCGGTTGCGCTGGACGGCCTGCAGGATGCGCTGCGCGACGCGATCGGGTCCGTAGTTGCGACGCTCGTAGAGCCGCACGATCCGCTCTCGCTGGCCCAGGGCGTCGCCGCGCAGGCGGCTGTTTCGCGTGATCGGCGTGTTGATCAGCCCGGGGCAGATCGCCGTGACCCCGATGCCGGCCGCACGCAACTCGGTCCGCAGCGCCTCGGACAGACCGCGCACGGCGAACTTCGTCGCCGAGTAGGCGGCGAGCGAGGGGCTGGCGAAGTACCCGGCGGCGGAAGAGAGGTTGACGACGTGCCCGCCACGTCCCCGCTTGACCATCGCCGGCACGAACAAATGGCAGCCGTGGACTACGCCCATCACGTTGATTGGGACGATCCACTCCCAGTCCTCCAGTGGCGTCTCGAGAAAGGTGGCCCCGAGACCCACCCCGGCGTTGTTGACGAGCAGATCGACCGCGTCGACGCGCTCATGCACCGCCGCGGCAAACGCCTGCATCTGATCGCGGTCGGAGACGTCGACGGTTGACGCGACCACGGTGCTGCCCAGACGCCGAGCCTCGTCCTCGGTTTCTGCGAGTCCCGCATGGTTGACGTCGCAGATCGCCAGGTCGGCTCCGCGCCGAGCACACAGCAGCGAGGTCTCGCGACCGATTCCACTGCCGGCGCCAGTGATCAGGGCCAGCTTGCCGTCCATCCGCTGCACGTCCATCCGGCCGACCTTATCCGCCTGCCGGTCGGCGTGTCACGATGAGGGGGTGGCCACCGTGATTCCAGAGACGTTCGCCGAGACGGCGCTCGAGCGCCTGCGTGCCCTGACCGCGGACCATGACTCGCGGTTTCGCCCGGGGCAGCTCGAGGCGATCCGGGATGTCGTGGTCGATCGGGCGCGGGTCCTCTGTGTGCAGCGAACCGGGTGGGGAAAGTCTGCGGTCTATTTCGTGGCTACCTCGCTGCTGCGAGACGATCCCGCCCTCCCCGCCGGGCCGACGCTGATCGTCAGCCCGCTGCTGGCGTTGATGCGCAATCAGATTGCCGCGGCCGAACGACTGGGGCTGAGAGCGCACACCATCAACAGCACGAATCGCGAAGAATGGGACGAGGTCCGTGATCGGCTGGGTGCCGATCAGATCGATCTGCTGCTGATCAGTCCCGAGCGGCTCAACAATCAGCGCTTCCGGGAGGGCATGCTGCCCCTGTTCGCGGCTTCGGTCGGGCTGCTGGTGATCGACGAGGCGCATTGCATCTCGGACTG
>JALYXK010000310.1 GCA_030947145.1 Actinomycetota bacterium | reverse complement strand
CCTCCTCGAGATTGGCGAAGGCGACGATCTCGTCGAAGCGTCGGGTGACGTCGCGTCGCTTGAGACCCATCAGCGAGCCGGTGAGGTAGATGTTCTCCCGCCCGGTGAGCAGCGGCGAGATGCCGGCTCGGACCTCGATCAGTGCCCCGACCCGGCCCTGGATCTCGACCCGGCCTGCCGTCGGGTACATGACGCGGCAGAGGATCTTCAGCAGAGTCGATTTCCCGGCTCCGTTGGCCCCGACCAGCGCCCAGGACTCGCCCGGCTTGGCCTCGAGCTCGATGTCGCTGAGCGCCCAGCGCCAGCTCGGGTTCGAGCGGCCCTTGACGCGGTCGGCGATGCTGGCCAAGCGGTCCTGAAGGTAGGTGGGGCGATCGTCGAGCCGGAAGCGCTTCCAGATCTCCGAGGATTGGATCGTGCCCTTAGGCGACGTCGGCAATTCCGGTCTCCAAGCGCTTAAACAGCGCGAATCCGAGCACCAGCATGAGCACCGAGCTGGCCGAGCCGACGCCGAGCAGGAGCCAATCGGGAGCTTGGCCATTGAGCACGGTTCTGCGCATGCCGTCGATCACCGGCACGAGCGGGTTGACCGCCGAATAGATGATCTCGGCGGTCCGCGTGTGGGCCAACGAACCCGACGCGTAGACGACCGGCGTGACGAACAGGCCGAACTGCATGAGCAGCGGCAGCACCAGACGCAGGTCGCGCATGAACACCGTGACGGCGGACACCGCCAGGGTCACGCCGGTGGTGAACACCAGCATCACCAGCAGCAACAGCGGCACGTAGAGCGACTCGATCTTGGGGGCGAATCCGAGCACCGGGAACAGCACCAACAGGACCAGCGTGGCGAGCAGCGCGTCGATTGCCGCATCCGCCATCGCGGCAATCGGAAACACCTCGCGGGGGCAGTAGAGCTTGTTCAGGAGCGCCACGTTCGCCACCAGGCTCTGGCCCCCGGTCGACACCGAGGAGGAGAAAAACGTCCACGGGAGCAGACCCAGGTAGGAGAACAGCGCGTAGGGCGCCGTGCCGGTGTTGATGTGCGTGAACTTGGTGAAGATCAGCGTGAACGCCAGCATCATCGCCACCGGCGTCAACAACGCCCACAGAATCCCCAGCACGGCCTGCTTGTAGCGGACCCGCAGATCTCGCTCAGCCAGCGTTATGACCAGCTCGCGGAAGTGCCACAACTCCCGCATCGCGGAGAGGAAGCGGACGCGGCGGCGGAACCAGATCTCCGCCCGCGGCTCGGCGGGCGCGTGCGAGCGCGCAGAATCGAGAGGCGCTCCTTCTCCCCGCCCCCCGACAGCCAACTCAGAGCCAGTTCCTTCCAGCACGTCCGGCGATTGTAACCGGCCTGTCCGGCGGCGTCCGGAGCCTCGCCTAACCGGCAGTACTAGGCGCGGCTCAGTGCGGCCGAGAAACGTCGCGCGACGGTCTCGGGGACGCGACCGGACCGGAACGCCCAGCGACCGTAGGCCAGCAAGTAGGCGGCCGAGACGACCAACACGGCGGGGATCGCCAACCCCCGGTCGGAAACGATCCCCGAGTACGAGATCGCGGCGATCGGCGCCGCGAGCAGGGTCCCGGCCACCAGCGTAGGGAGCACGGCGTTCCGGTAGTCGGCCAGCGAGAGCGAGAACCTCAGGTGAACCATCAGCACCTGAGCGAGCGCGCCGGTGCTCAGCGCCATCACGGTGCCGGCGAGAACTCCCCAGATCCCGAACAGTGGCGCCAGGGCCGCCGTCAGAGCCAGGTTGAGAACGGCCGTCCCGGCCGCGGCCCGCGCGGCGATCCCGGGAGCCCCGGCCGCCGCGGCGACGACGTAGGAGACTCCCGAGGACACGTTCGCGATGTAGGCGATGGAGAGCGCCGCCAGCACGGCGGTGGCGTCGCGCGGGACGTGGGAGAGCCACGCCATCAGCAGCAGCGGCGCGATCGCCGCGACCAACAGCAGCAGGGGGAGACCGATCGAGACCGTGACGGTCAGTAGCCGTCGGTACCGCCTGCGGATCCGGTCCATACCGAAACGCGCCAAGTCCGACGCGAGCGTCGGCAGGAGCGCCGACAGCGAGTACACGCCGACCTGGCGGGCGGCCGTGGCCACCCGGTTGGCCAGCTCATAGGCACCGGCCGCGCTCGGACCCACGGCGAGCGCGATTACCACCTTGTCGGTCTGGTAGTTGACCAGATCGGCCCACCCCACCAACTGGGTATTCCCGCTGAAGCGCAGGAATCCGGTGACTGTTCGCCACCGCGGCCAGGTCAGCGGGATCGAACGCTCGACCCTGAGCACGAACGCGATCACGATCAGCGCCGACAACGCGCCGGCGCCGGCGTTGGCGTAGGCGTACTCGACCAGCCCGCCGCCCAGCGTGATTGAGCCGATGCTGGCCACGAAGCTGAGGACAGCGCCGGCCACCAACCCGACGTTGGGCGCGACCATCCGGCGCTGTCCGACCGGATATGCCGCCGCCAGCGTGGACAGCATCGAGGCCAGGAGGACGCAGGCACTCGACAACAAGACGGCGCGCATGTCGGACACGCTGATGCCGTGGATCGCCCCGGCCAGCGGCGCGCCACCGACCGCGGCGGCCGCGATCAGCACGCCGCCGACCACCGTGAC
>JALYXK010000291.1 GCA_030947145.1 Actinomycetota bacterium | reverse complement strand
CGCGCCGCGGCTCTTGGCGCCACGGTGGGCACCTGCCGCCTTTACGCCGCGGGCACCGGCGGCGCTGCCGGTGGCGGCCCCGGCACTGGTGATCGCGCTGATCCCGGCGCCGATCGCCAGGCAGCTGGCGGCCAGGACGATCAGCTTCAGCCGGCTGTTGCGGAGCTTCTTCACTTGGTCCTCCGTTCCTTGGTTGACGCTCTGATTACCAGCTCAGGATCGCGCAGCCACGCAAGCTGCCGGTCAGCCGAAGGTCAGCTACACGTAAAGCCCCATTCGTGCGGCGCCGCGGCGAACGTACGATGTCGGGCATGGCCGAGCTGGTGATGGTCGTCGAGGACGAAGTCAACATCGGCGCGCTGGTGCGAACATATCTACAGGGCAGCGGATATGAGGTCCTCTGGGTGCGCTCGGGGGAGGACGCCCTGGCCGAGCTCCGCCGCCAACCGGTCAAGCTGGTCGTGCTGGACATCGGCCTGCCCGGGATCGACGGCTTCGAGGTCTGCCGCCGCATCTCTGGCACGGTCCCGGTGATCATGCTGACCGCTCGCGACGAGGTGCCCGACCGGGTGGCCGGGCTCGAGGTCGGCGCCGACGACTACGTCGCCAAGCCGTTTTCGCCGCGCGAGCTGGCCGCACGGGTGAAGGCCGTGCTGCGCCGCGCCGGCTCGTCCGGGTCGACGTCCGACGTGATCACGCTCGGGAAGCTGACCGTGGCTCCCGGGGCGCGTGAGGTGCGCCTCGACGGTCGTGAGATCGACCTGACCCAGCGCGAGTTCGATCTGCTCGAATACCTCGTGCGCAACGCCGGCCAGGTCGTCACCCGCGACCGGCTGCTGGAGTCGGTTTGGGGATTCATCTCTCCCGGCGAAACCCGGACGGTCGAGGTGCACGTCGCGCAGCTGCGCAAGAAGCTGGGCGATGCCAACTTGATCCGCACGGTTCGCGGCGTGGGCTATAAGGCGAGCCAGTGACGCTTCAGCGGCGCGTGCTCGGCTATCTCGCGCTGGCCGCGGTCGTCTCATGCGCGCTCACCGTCGGCGTCGCCGTCGTACTGCTCCGGCTCCGGGTACAGGAGCAGCGGCTCTCGTCGCTGTCGGCACTCGCCGACGCGCTGGCCACCGGCGGCGCTGCGCCCGGGACGCTCAGCCCGGGCGACCACGTCTACCTCTTCCGGGCCCGCCGAGGACCGGTGCAGGTCAGGAGTGTCCGCCGCGCGGCGGTGCTCGCCGCCGTCCCCCCGGGCGGTGACTCGGCTGGCAATGTCACCGTCGCCGGTCACCCGCTGATCTACGCCGCTCGCTCTGGGGCCTCCGGCCGGGTGATCGTGATCCGCTCGGCCCACCTCGCGTTCGCCGAATGGCGGCCGTTCCTGTCGGCCGTCGTGTTCGCCGGCCTCGGCGCGGCGCTCCTGGCCGTCGCGCTCTCCTATCTGCTGGCCCGCCGGCTGGCGCGCCCGATCGACGAGCTCTCGGTGGCCACCCGTCGCCTGGCCACCGGCGAAGCTGGCGTGGCCGTCCCGGTGCGCGGCGAGGATGAGCTCGCCCAGCTCGGCCGCGCGTTCAACGAGATGTCCGGCGAACTCGGCCGCGCGCGCGAATCGCAGCGGAGCTTCCTGGAGTCGGTGTCGCACGAGCTCAAGACGCCGCTGACGTCGATCCGCGGCTACGCCGAGGCGCTGCACGAGGGCGCGGTGTCGCCGTCGGAGGGTGGCCGGGTGATCGTCGAGGAGTCGGGACGGCTGGAACGGCTGGTCATCGACCTGCTCGATCTCGCGCGATTCGGCCGCGCCGACTTCGCGGTGGCCCGCGACCCGGTCGAGCTCGGGAAGGTCGCCGCCCGCGCGGTGGAGCGCCACGGCCGGCAGGCGCGAGAGCTCGGGCTGACGCTACGGGTCCAGGGACCGGCCGGCGGGCGGGCGCTCGGCGACGAGGACCGCCTGCTCCAGGCGACGTCGAATCTGGTCGAGAACGCGCTGCGGCTGACTCCCGCCGGGGGCGAGGTCGTCGTCTGCACCGGGCCCGGCGAGATCGCGGTCCGCGACACCGGTCCGGGACTGGCCCCCGAGGAGCTGCCGCGAGCGTTCGAGCGGTTCTACCTGCACGGCCGCTATCGCAGCGAACGCGCGGTCGGCTCGGGGCTCGGCCTGGCAATCGTGCGCGAGCTGGTGGCGGCGATGGGCGGAAGCGTCCGGGCCTCGGAGGCTCCCGGCGGCGGGGCCGAGTTCGTGCTGACGCTTCCGCAGGCTCCCGCCGGCTCTACGCCGGAACGCTCCGCGCCGCCAGATGCTGTCCGACCTTCCGCTTGACACGCTGCAGCGCGTTGTCGACGGTCTTGCAGTCGCAGCCCAGCCGCCGCCCGACTTCCTCGTAGGAGTGCCCGTCGAGGTAGAGGGCGAGCACGCGCGACTCCAGCTCCGAGAGCGCCGTGGAGATGCAGGCCACCAGGGCGCGCAACTCCTCCGAGGAGATGACCTGGTTGACCGGGTCGTGCACCGTTGACCCCGGCAGGATCTCGTCGAGCGTCGGATCCGAGTCCCCTCCCGAGCCCGACGGCGTGCTCGAGAACGACACGTACTGGTTGAGCGGCGTGTGCTTGTTGCGTGTTGCGGTCTTCACCGCGGTGATGATCTGGCGGGTGATGCAGAGCTCGGCGAAGTTCCGAAAGCTCGACTCGCGGTCGGTCCGGTAGTCGCGCACCGCCTTGTAGAGACCGACGAGCCCCTCTTGGATCAGATCGTCGGAGTCGCCGCCGGCGAGGAAGTACGAGGACGCCTTCAGCCGCACGAATCCGTAGTAGCGACGCACGATACGGTCATACGCATCAGCGTTTCCCTGCTTGGCGAGGGCAATCAGGAACCCATCCTCGACCTGAGGTTGAGCCTGAGGAAGAACGGAAAATCGAGCCACCACGTGGTCCCTTCTGCAGCCGCGTACGCACGCGGAGCGTTCAGAAATTTCGTGACGCGTCACCTCCCCTGGCGCCGCACTATTCAGTTGTCGGGCGTGGGTCTCCAGAGCCGCACCCCTCCTCGATCTCATCGAGCCTCACGCTCGAGTTGATCCTTACATCTTCGGGCGCGAGCTTGACATAGCACCGCACGTGTGTCAAGACCTGATAGGTCGCGTTCAGCGCGCGCGACCCGCGGCGTACAGCAGCACCGCGGCGGCGGCGCTGACGCTGAGCGACTCGATCCGACCGCGTAGCGGCAGCGCCACCAGCGCGTCGCAGGCCGCCGCCACCCGCGGGCGCAAGCCTCGACCCTCGGATCCGAGCACGAGCGCCACCGGCCCGGCGTAGTCGATCTCCGCGTAGGAGATGCCCCCGTCGGCGTCGGCTCCGTAGCACCAGACGCCGGCGTGCTTGGCCGCCAGGAGAAAGTCCGCCAGGTTTCGCACCCGCGCCACCGGCAGGTGCTCGACCGCCCCCGCGGAGGCCTTACACACCGACGGGGTGATCTCGGCCGAGCGCCGCTCGGGGATGACCACGGCACTGGCGCCCGCGCATTCCGCCGTGCGGCAGATCGCCCCGAGATTCTGCGGATCCTGGACCTGGTCGAGCACCACGATCAGCGGCGCCTCCAGTGTCAGCAAAGCGTCGGCGTCGGCATAGCGGAATTCCGAGACCTCGGCGCAGATGCCCTGGTGTTCTTCGGAGGCGGCGCGCCGGGCCAGCTGCTCGGCGGACTCGATGCTCACGAGGATTCCCGCGGCCTCGATCCAGGGCTCCCGGGAGGCGTTCTTGGTGGCCCAGATCCGCCGGACGGTGCGCGCGCCGCGGATCGCCTCCCGGACGGGGTTGCGGCCGTAGACGATCACGCCGGCAGCAGTTCGGGCCCGTCGGGTCCGTCCCGGACCTCCCAACCGAGCGCGCGCAACTGCTCGCGCAGCCGGTCGGCCTGGGTCCAATCGCGCGCGGCACGGGCCCGTTCGCGCGCATCGAGCAACTCGACGGCCTCCGGCGGAATCTGAGGGGCGTCGGCGTCGGCGTCGAGCAGGTTCTCCAGTCCCAGTACGCCCAGCATTGCGCGCAGGTCCTCATCGCCGACCGGCTCGGTGAAGCGGTTGGCCGCGGTGACCCACTCCGCCACGGCGGCGAGGCCCCGCGGGGTGTTGAAGTCATCGCGGAGGGCCTCGAAGAAACGCTCCCGGAGCGCGGCCGACCACGGCGGCGAGGCGGCGGGGACCAGTCGGCGGCCGGCCTCGCGGATTCGGTCCGCGCGAGCGCTCGCCTCCATCAGCCGCTCATCGTCGAACTCGATCGGCTGGCGATAGTGGGCCCCGCAGAAGAACATGAGCAGCGCGTCGCGCCCGCGCGCCTCGGTCGCGCTGTGCAGCAGGAAGATGTTGCCGACGGACTTGGCCATCTTCTCCTGGTCGATCCGCACCATCCCGTTGTGCATCCACACCCGGGCCAGCGGCGCCCCGCGGGCCGCCCGGGTCTGCGCCGCTTCGTTCTCGTGATGGGGAAACAGCAGATCCGAGCCGCCACCGTGAATCTCGAAGTCGACTCCGAGCAGTGCCTCGGCCATCGCCGAGCACTCGATGTGCCACCCGGGCCGGCCGCGCCCCCACGGGGAATCCCAGGCCGCGTCCTCGCCGGGCTTGTTCGCCTTCCACAGCGCGAAGTCCAGGGGGTCGCGCTTGCGGTCGCTGCCCTCCCCGCCCTCCCCCTGATCCATGTCCCCGATCTTGCGATGGGATAGTTCACCGTAATCCGGGTAAGAACGCACCGAGAAATAGACGTCGCCGACCGCCGGATACGCATGCCCGCCCTCGATCAACCGCTCGATCAGCTCCACGATCCCGCCGATCGTCTGGCTGGCCCGTGGCTCGTGATCGGGCCGGCCGAGACCGAGGGCGTCCGTATCGGCGACATAATGGTCGGACATCTCTCGGGCCAGCTGTTCGCTGCCGATATCAGCGGCAGCGGCGGCGGCGTAGATCTTGTCGTTGACGTCGGTGATATTGGCCACCAAGGAGACTTCGTAGCCCTCATGGACGAGCAGGCGTTTGAGCAGGGAGAAGACGACGAACGGGCGCGCGTTGCCGACATGAACCCGGCCGTACACGGTCGGCCCGCAGGCGTAGATCCCGACCTTGCCCGGTTCGCGGGGCTCGACCGGCCGGACCTTCCCCGTCCTCGTGTCGTGCAGGTAAATCGTGCGCACCGTCCGGCAACCGTAGCGACTGGCGGCACGCCAGTCCGGGCGGGCGGGTAGGGTGCCGGCCGTGCCGCCGCAGCCAACGCACGCCGAGCATCTGGCGCTGGTCGACGCTGCTTTCCGGTCGTTGCCGGAGCGATATCTGGGCTCGAGTCCCGACTTCGACGTGACCTACCACGTGCGCCTCGGCGATCTCGGACACACGTGGGAGGTGCGCTGCACCGTCCACGGCGCGCGTGTCCGCAAAGGCGTCACGGCGCGCCGGCCCGACGTCACGATCTCCACCGACGCCGACACCTGGATGCGGCTGCGCGAGGGCGAGTTCTCGGGAGTCGACGCCTTCCGGCATCGTCGGTTGGCCGTCCGCGGCAACCTGGACTGTGCCGTGGCCTTCGAGGGCATGTTCCGGCTGCCGAATGGACGTCCGCCGCTGCTGCAGATCCGCGACGTCCCGGTGGACCGCCACCGGATCTCGACGCTGACGATGGGGCGCGGCTACGACGTCCTGCTGGTGCACGGACTCGGCGGAACCCGGGCCTCGATGTTCGATACCGCCTCGGCGCTGAGCCGTCACTATCGCGTCCACGCGATCGACCTGCCCGGCTTCGGCTCCTCGAGCAAGCCGGCGCGGGGCGGTTACAACCCCCGCTGGTTCTCCGAGATCATGCTCGGTCTGCTGGACGAGCTCGAGATCGGCCAGGCGCATGTGGTGGGCAACTCGATGGGCGGGCGGATCGCGATCGAGATGGGATTGTCGGCCCCCGAACGGGTCAGCGCCCTCGGCCTACTGTGCCCGGCCGTAGCCTGGATCAAGCGGGGCTTTCATCCGATCGTCCGCATGCTGCGGCCCGAGTTCGGACTGCTGCCCCACGGCTTCAGCCGCAGGCAAGTGGCCTCGCAGTTCTGGGGGATGTTCCACGACCGGGACGCGATCGACCCCGCCGTGGGCGATGTGATCGTCGATGAGTTCCGGCGGATCTACCACTCGGCCGGCGCGCGCTATGCGTTTCTCTCCTCGGCGCGGAACATCTACCTGGAGAGGCCCCTGGGCCGGGGTGGCTTCTATCCGCGGCTCGCCGAACTCCAGCCGCCGGCGTTGTTCGTCTGGGGCAGCCACGACCCGCTGGTTCCGCCGGCGTTCGGGCGACACGTCGCCCGTTGGCTGCCGTCCGCCGAGCAGGTCACGCTGCCGGAGTGCGGTCATGTGCCGCAGGTCGAGCGCGCGGAGGAGTGCAACGAGCTACTAGAGCATTTCTTCGCGCGCGCCGAGCGCGAGAACCGAGACCGACCGCAGTTGCCCCGCGCCGAGCCCGAAGCCGCCTGAAGCGGCCGCAGTTACGCCCTAACATCCAGCCATGGCCAAGACGGACGTTCTCGACGGCGCCAGCCGCAACGGCCACGTCTCGGAATCGGAGCCGGCGCCCGAATCCAAGCCGCCCTCGCGCTCGCTGCTCTCGCGCGCGGTCCACGAGATCGCCGAGCAGGCCCAGCGCCGGATTCCCCGCGCCAATCTCGACGAGCGCGATCCTGACTTCATTCGCGAGCGGCTGCCCCTGATGTGGCTGCTGGCCAGCTTCTGGTTCCGCGGCGAGGTCCGCGGCCTCGGCAACATCCCCGAGACGGGGCCGGTGCTGCTGGTCGGAAACCACTCCGGGGGGAACATGACGCCCGACACGATCGTGTTCACGCTGGCCTTCAACACCTACTTCGGGGTCGAGCGAGCCTTCTTTCAGCTGGCCCACAATCTCGTGCTCTCGATGCCGGGACTGGGATCGCTGCGGAAGTTCGGCACCGTCGCGGCATCCCCGGCCAACGCCCGCACGGCACTCGAGTCGGGCGCGGTGCTGCTGGTCTACCCGGGGGGCGACTACGAGGTGCACCGCCCGAGCTGGGAACGCAACCGCGTCGACTTCGACGATCGCCAGGGGTTCATCCGGCTGGCGCTGGCCCAGAACGCCCCGATCGTCCCGGTCGTCTCGATCGGCGGCCAGGAAACCGCGCTGTTCCTCAGCCGCGGCGAGCGCCTGGCCAGGCTCCTGGCGCTCGACCGGATGTTCCGCCTGAAGGTGCTGCCGATCTCGCTGGCCATCCCCTGGGGCCTGAACGTCGGCGACATGCTGGGTCATCTGCCACTGCCGGCCAAGATCACGATCGAGACCCTTCCGGCGATCGATCTCCGAGGTGAGTTCGGCCCCGATCCCGATGTCGATGAGATCTACGACCATCTCATGCGACTGATGCAGGACACCCTCGACGCCCTTTCGGCCGAGCGCCGCTTACCGGTGCTCGGATGAGTATGAGGGGCCCAGGAGAATCGCCCCCCGGGCGATTTCTCCCAAGGTACGAGCCACCAGGCGAGTACCCGATGAGTATGAGGGGCCCCGGAGAATCGCCCAAGGTGATCGCTCAGCTGCGGCCGGTCCCGCAGATCAGGTATGGGCGATCACCCGGCGATCTCTCCCAAGGTACGAGCCGCCAGACGAGTACCCGATGAGAGTCAGCGCGCAGACCCGGATCGCCGCACCAATCGAGAGCGTCTGGGCGATCGCCTCGGACCCCAGCAGCGCGCTGGGATTCCTGTCGGGGATGACCCGCTGGGAGGTGGTCAGCGACGAGCCCACCGGCCTCGGCGCGCGCTACCGGATGCTGCTCCGGCTCGGCTCGGCCGAGGTCGGCGGGCTGATCGAAATCGTCGAGTGGGATGAGCCGTCCGACCTGGCCTGGACCTCGGTCACCGGGGTCGATCAGCGCGGGCGCTTCCGGCTGCGGCGGGCTCAAGCGGGGC
>JALYXK010000273.1 GCA_030947145.1 Actinomycetota bacterium | reverse complement strand
GCGCTACTCCCCGGTCGTCCAGCGCATCGCAGCCGAGCACGACATCGATTTGGCCGCCGTGACCGGCACCGGGCGCGAAGGCCGGGTGCGCAAGCAGGATGTGCTCGCGCTCGTCGCGCGGCCCCCGGCCGCCGCCGAGGCGCCGCTGCACATCGAGAGCCCGTACCGACCGGACCCGGAGCCCTCGGGCGGCGCCGGCGCGACGTTGTCGCGGATGCGCCGCCAGATCGGCGAGCACATGAAGCGCTCGCTGGATACGGCCGCCACCTGCACGACCTGGACCGAGGTGGACATGAGCCGGATCGAGGCGGCCCGGGCGCCGCTGCGGCTCACCGCGTTACCGTTCGTGGCCCGCGCGTGCATCGCCGCGCTGCGCGAGCATCCGGCACTGAACGCCTCGCTGGAGGGCGAGCGCTACATGCGCCATCACCAGGTCAACCTCGGGATCGCGGTGTCGCTGGGCGACGATGGCCTGATCGTGCCGGTGCTCCGCGATGCGCACGAGCTCTCGGTCGAGGGCCTGGCGGCTCGGATCAAGGATCTGGCGCGGCGAGCCCGCGCCCGCGAGCTCAAGCCCGACGAGGTCCGCGGCGGAACCTTCACCATCACCAACCCGGGCCAGTACGGCTCGATCATGGCGACGCCGATCATCAACCAACCCCAGGTCGGGATCCTCGACCTCGAGGCCGTGGTCAAGCGTCCGGTGGTCCTGACCGACGCCGCCGGCAACGACTCGATCGCCATCCGCCCGATCACCATCCTCGGTCTGAGCTGGGATCACCGTGCGCTGGACGGCGTCCAATCGGCGCAGTTTCTGGCCAGCGTCAGGCGTTACCTGGAGGGATGGACCGGGGCCTGAGCTCGGGTCTACCATCCGCTCCGTGAGCAACGCACGTCCCGAGCTCTGGGTCTGTCACCTCGGCACGATCGACTACCGCACGGCACTCGCGCTCCAGGAGCGCATCCGTACGGCGCGACAGGAGGGTCTGGTTCCCGACGTGCTGCTGACGCTCGAGCACTGGCCGGTCTACACGCGTGGTCGCCGGTCCGATCCGGCCGAGCTGCCGATGGGCGAGGACTGGTACCTGATGCAGGGGATGGAGATCGTCGACACCAACCGGGGCGGCAAGGTGACCTACCACGGTCCCGGCCAGCTCGTGGGCTACCCGATCGTCCGCGTGGACGATGTGGTGGCCTACGTCCGGACGCTCGAGCAGGCGCTGGTCTCCGCGCTGGGCGAGGAGGGCATCGTCGCCCGCTCCCGGCCGCAGGACGGCCCGGACTTCACCGGCGTCTGGGTGCAGGACCGCAAGATCGCCTCGATCGGCGTGCACACCCAGCGTGGCGTCACCACCCACGGCTTCGCGGTCAACGTCGAGAACGACCTGCAGCCGTTCGGCTACATCGTGCCGTGCGGCCTCGACGGCGTGCGGATGACCTCGGTCATCAAGGAGACCCGCCGATTGGCCGGCCAGCTGCCGTGCTTTCGCAAGCGCGCGGCCCATCAGGTGGCGCAGGCGCTGCACCGGCGTCAGCGGCTGGTCAGCCTGGCGCGACTCGAGACGGCGGTCGGGGCACCTCTGGCTCAGGATGCGGCGTATGCCCGTTCCGCAACGGAGTAGCCTTGAAATCGTGCACTCGAGCCAGATCGCCCCGGAACGTCGGCACTCCACCCGATCGCGATCGAATCCCGGGGGAATTTCGGACATCCTCAGCGTGCTCGGTCCCGAGGTTCAGCCCTACAAGGGCCGCAAACCGCCCTGGTTCAAGGTGCCCGCGCCCGGTGGCCCGCGCTACCGCGAGCTGCAGCGGCTGATCGACGCGGAGAACCTCCACACGGTCTGCCAGGAGGCGGCATGCCCGAACATCGGCGAATGCTGGCAGCGGGGCACCGCGACCTTCATGATCCTCGGCGACACGTGCACCCGCCGCTGCGGTTTCTGCAACGTGAAGACCGGCAAGCCGACCTGGCATGACCCGCTCGAGCCGGCCCGCGTCGCTCGCAGCGTCGCCCGCATGGGCCTGCGCCACGCGGTCATCACCAGCGTCGACCGCGACGACCTTCCCGACTACGGCGCATCCGCCTTTGTCGGCGTGATTCGCCAGACCCGGCGGCAGGCGCCGAAGTGCAAGATCGAGGTGCTCACGCCCGACTTCCGCGGGCAGGAGATGCCGCTGGCCAAGGTGATCGCCGAGCGTCCCGACGTCTTCAACCACAATGTCGAGGTCGTGCCCCGGCTCTATCCGGTGGCCCGCCGCGGCTCCAAGTTCGAGCGTTCCTGCCGGGTTCTGGCCAACGCCAAGGACATGGGCGGCGCCGAGGTCACCACCAAGTCCGGGCTGATGGTGGGTCTCGGCGAATCCTTTGCAGAGATGGTCGACGCCCTCGGGACCCTGCGCGAGCATCGCGTGCAGGTGCTCACCGTCGGCCAGTACCTGCGCCCGACCGAGCGGCATCTGCCGATCGTCCGTTACTGGCATCCCGACGAGTTCAAGGCGCTCGAGGAGGCGGCCTACGCGCTGGGCTTCGACCACGTGGCGGCTGGTCCGCTGGTGCGCTCGAGCTACCACGCCGACCAGCACGTCGCCCAGCATGAGCCCGGCGTGGGTCCGCTCGCCCAAGCGGGGGCGGCATGACCCGCCGCCGCCGGCTGGCCCTGATCCTGCTCGCCGTCGCAATCCTGGCGCTGCTGGCCGCCCCCGTCGCCCTCGCCGGAGCCGGCGGCGGTTCGAGCGGATTCAGCGGCGGCGGCGGCGGACGCGGTGGCGGCGGATTCGGCGGCGGTGGCGGCGGCTCCGGCAAGGGCTTCGCGCTGTACCTCATCTTCCGCGCCCTGTTCGACATCGCGTTGATCGGCCACGGCCTCGGCTTCCTGGTCCTGGTGGGGCTGGTGCTGATCGTCGTCCTGTACGTCAAGGGCTGGCCGAAGGTCCGCGCGTTCTGGCAGGAGCGGCGCACCTACGGCCGAAGCTCGCGCAAGCGCACGGCGCAGCGCACCCGACGCGTCCAGCTCGCCGCCGCCGAGGCGGGCGATGAGGACCCGGCCTTCCTGCCCGAGAACGTGATCTCCGCCGCCACCAACCTGTACGTGGCGATCCAGGCCGCCTGGGATCAGGACGACCGGATCCGCCTGCGCGGCCTCGTCGCCCCCACCCTGCTCCAGGAGTGGGAGCGCCGGCTCGACGACTTCCGCAGCAAGGGCTGGCACAACCGAGTGCAGCCGATCGACGAACCCAAGGTGGAATACGTCGGCCTGGAGAACCGCGGCGGCACCGGCGCGGACCGCGTGATCGTGCGGATCGAGGCCAAGGTCCGCGACTACGTCGTCGACAACGCCGGCCGGCACATCAAGCGCACCGGGCAGTTCACCGAAACCGTGAGGACCCGGGAGTTCTGGACCCTGATCCGGCGCGGCGACCACTGGATCCTGAGCTCGATCGAGCAGGGCGCCGAGGGCGCTCACGCCCTGGACGCGGCGATCGTCCCGACGCAGTGGTCCGACGAGGGCGCTCTCAAGGACGAAGCGCTGATCGAGGGGGCCGTCGCCGAGGCCGTACCCGAGGGCACGAAGATCTCCGAGGTCGCCGATCTCCAGTACGACGGCGACAGCCGCGCGGCCGCACTCGACCTGAGCCTGGCCGACGGCCGGTTTGCCCCCGACCTGCTCGAGATCGCCGCCCGCCGAGCCGTCGCCGCATGGGCGGAGGCCGTGGACGGTGACGACGCCCGGCTGCTGGCCATCGCCGATCGCGCCGCCGCCCGAGAACTGCTGCATCCCGGAGATCCGAGCGGCCGCACGCGGCTCGTCGTCCGCGGGCCGAAGGTCAAGCAGATCCGGGTCGCCGCGCTCGACGCCGGCGCCGAGCCGCCGACGATGACCCTGGACGTCGACGTCTCGGGTCGGCGCTACGTGCAGGACCGCGACACCACCGCCGTGGTCTCGGGCAGCCTGACCCGCGAGAGCACCTTCACCGAGCACTGGACGCTGGCGCTGACCGACGACCCGGCGCAACCCTGGCGGATCGTCGGGGTGGGCGCGCCGGCCGCCGGTGCCGGGATCACCCGCTCCGCCTAGATACCTCAGGCGACGGTCGGCCTCGCCCGGACCGGGACCGCCCACCCAGGACCGGAGCGCCCACTAGTCTCACGCCGGCGTGTTCCCGATCAAGGACAACATCCCGACCGAGCGCTTCCCGCTGGTCACGGTCGGCCTGATTCTCATCAACTTCGTCGCCTACGTCCTGGCGATCCGCCACGGTGGCTCGCTCATCAGCGGCCCGGACCTGCACGAGGTCCTCAAATACGGCGCGACCCCCTACACCATCGCCCATAACGGCGCCCACTGCGCCGAATTCGGCCGCCAGACCGCCTCCGGCCTGCAGGCGGTGGGCACGTTCTGCAACGGCCAGAGGCTGCCCGACGGAACCCTCGCCCACATCGGCTCGGGGCAATTCCTCCCGACCTGGGAAACCGTGCTCAGCTCGATGTTCATGCACGCCTCGATCCTGCACATCGCCGGGAACATGCTGTTTCTGTGGATCTTCGGCAACAACCTCGAGGACGCGATGGGCCCGGTCAAGTTCCTCCTGTTCTACCTCGCCGGCGGGCTCGCGGCGCTGGGGCTGCAGATCGCCGTCGACCCGAGTTCGACGGCCCCAACCCTGGGCGCGTCGGGGGCGATCGCCGCGGTCCTCGGGGGCTACATCGTGCTCTACCCGCGGGCGCGGGTGCTGACCGTCGTATTCATCGTCCTGTTCTTCACGGTGATCGAGCTCCCGGCCTGGGTGATGCTGGGGATCTGGTTCGCCGAGCAGGCGGTGTTCGGGGTTACCAACTTGACCAACCCCACCGGCTCGGGCGGGGGTGTGGCCTACTTCGCCCACGTCGGCGGCTTCGTGTTCGGCCTCCTGGCGGTCCGGCTGCTGGTCAGACGTCGAGGATCACCACCCGTCCCGACGCGGACTCCGGTGTACTGATCGCTTGCGCAACTTCGTCCTCACGCTCGCGCTCTTATTCATAGCGATGCTGACCGCCCTGACCGTCGACGACTTGATCCACTACGGCCTCTCGCCCCTGGATGTGCTCTCCGCGATGGTGCTGGCCCTGTTCGCCTTCGGGATCCTGGGCGCGCTGCGCCAGCCGCCGAGCGAGTGACCGACCTCGAGATGATCCAGCAGGCCCGGGCCCGCCGAGCGGCGCGGGAGGCACACGCCCGGCGGGCCCGGCGGACACGCCGCCACCGGCGCACGCGCAACC
>JALYXK010000271.1 GCA_030947145.1 Actinomycetota bacterium | reverse complement strand
CGCGCCGCTCCCGCCTCATCCAGGCGGCGAACCGGGGTCGTGTAGGGAGCCTCACGGGCGATCTGCGGATCCTCGCGCGCCTCGCGCAGGATCTCGACGATGATCTCCGCGAACCGATCGAGCGTTTCCTTGGTCTCCGTCTCGGTCGGCTCGATCAGCAGCGCTTCGTCGACGATCAGCGGGAAATAGACGGTCGGCGGGTGGACGCCGTGATCCAGCAGTCGCTTGGCCAGGTCGAGCGTCTTGATCCCGAGCTCTCGCTTCATCGGCGCGCCCGAGAGCACGAACTCGTGCATGCAGAGCCGGTCGTAGGCCGCGGGCAGGTACTCGGCCACACCCTCGCGCCGCAGCAAGGCCAGCAGGTAGTTGGCGTTCAGCACCGCGACCTCCGAGACCTCCCGCAGCCCGGCGGCCCCGAGCGAGCGGATGTAGGCGTAGGAGCGCACGAATACGCCGTAGTTGCCCTGGAAACCCCGCAGCCGGCCGATCGACTTGGGCCGGTCGTAGTCGAGGTCGTAGTGCGGCTCGTCCCCGTTGCCGGCCGGACTGTGACGGACCACCTGAGGGCGGGGCAGGTACGGCTCGATCCGGTTTGACACGGCGATCGGCCCGGCCCCGGGGCCGCCGCCCCCGTGGGGTTGGGTGAAGGACTTGTGCAGGTTGAAGTGCACGATGTCGAAGCCCATGTCGCCGGGACGGCAGATGCCCATGATCGCGTTGAGATTGGCGCCGTCGTAGTACAGCGTGGCCCCGACCCCGTGGACGATCTTGGCGATCTCCTCGATCCCCGGCTCAAACAGCCCGACGGTCGAGGGATTGGTCAGCATCAGGCAGGCCACGTCCTCGGTCGCCTTCGCGCGGAGGTCGTCGATGTCGACGTTGCCCTGGCCGTCGGTGCCGATCTTGACCACCTCGTAGCCGGCCATTGTCACCGTCGCCGGGTTCGTGCCGTGGGCGTTGTCCGGGGTCAGCACCAGCCGCCGGTGCTCGCCCCGGTCCTCGTGGTAGGCGCGGGTGAGCAGCACGCCGGCCAGCTCGCCGTGGGACCCGGCCGAGGGTTGCAGCGAGGTGTGCGGCAGGCCGGCGATCTCCGACAGCGCCGACTGCAGGCGCCACATCAGCTCGAGCGCGCCCTGGGCCTGCGCGGGGTCCTGGAGCGGATGAAGCCGGGCGTGGCCGGGCAGCGCCGCCACCCGCTCGTGGAGCTTGGGGTTGTGCTTCATCGTGCACGAGCCGAGCGGGTAGAAGCCGGTGTCGAGGTCGAAGTTGCGCTTCGAGAGCCGGTTGTAGTGGCGCACGATCTCGGGCTCGGAGACCTCGGGTAGCTTGGCCGGCGTCTCCCGGCGCAGCTCCGGCGGCAGCAGCTCGTCGAGGCCGTATTCCGGCACGTCGAGCGCGGGTGCGACAAACGCGCGCCGCCCCGGCTTCGAGCGTTCGTAGATCGTCAGCCCGTCATCGGTTGCCCGGATCAAGCTCCGACCTCCTTCGGCGTTGCCGATGACGCGGAATCGGCGCCATAGATCATGCCCTGGCCTCCGCGCGGGCGGACTCGGCGGCGACGGCCGCGCCGAGCACCTCGGCCAGCCGGTCGATCTGGGCCCGGGTCCGCTGCTCGGTGATCGCCACCAGCAGCCCGTCGGGATGCTCCGGGTAATCCCGGCCCAGCGGATAGCCGGGGTTGAGGCCAGCCTCGCGGCAGCGCGCGATTACCTGCGCCACCGGAGCGTCCAGTGCGACCGCGAACTCCCGAACCACGGGCTGCGCGTGCAAGAGCGAGACGCCGTCGAGGACGCCGAGGCGCTCGCGCGCGTAGGCGGTGCGTCGCAGCAGCAGCTCGCCGAGCTCGACGAATCCGGCGCGCCCGAGCCAGCTCAGGTAGATGACCCCCGCGAGCGCGTTCAGCGCCTGCGCGGTGCAGATGTTGGAGGTCGCCTTCTCGCGGCGGATGTGCTGTTCGCGCGTCTGCAGAGTGAGCACGAACCCTCGCTTGCCGTCGACGTCGCGCGTCTCCCCGGCGATCCGGCCGGGCATCCGGCGCATCAGCGCCTCGGTGACCGCGAAGAAGCCGAACGACGGGCCGCCGAAGTCCAGGCGGTTGCCCAGCGGCTGGCCCTCGCCGACGGCGATGTCCACGCCGCATTCACCGGGCGGCTTGAGCAATGCCAGCGCCACTGGATCCGCGGAGCAGATCGTCAGCGCGCCGACGTCGGCGGCGGCCGCCGCCAGCGGAGTGATGGCCTCGACCGCACCCAGGAAGTTGGGCTGCGCGAGCACGATCGCGCTGACGTCGTCGTCGAGCTCGGGCAGCTCGGTCCGGCCCTCGCGCAGCGGGGCTTCTTCGATCTCCATCCCGTAACCGCGGACCAGCGTGGCCAGCGTCTCGCGGGCATGGGGATGGACTCCGCGGGAGACGACGAAGCGGCCGCGACGGTTGGCCAGCTTGGCCACGTAACCCGCCGCGCCGACGGCGCTCGGGCCCTCGTAAACCGAGGCGTTGGACACCGGTAGCCCCGTGAGCTCGGAGATCGCGGTCTGATACTCGAACATCGCCTGCAGCCCGCCCTGCGAGATCTCGGGCTGGTAGGGGGTGTACGGGGTCAGGAATTCCGAGCGCGAGGTGATCGCGTCGACCAGCGCCGGCACGTAGTGGTCATACATCCCGGCTCCGAGGAACGAGACCTCGTCCTCGGCGGAGACGTTGCGCGCGGCCAGCGCCCGCAGTTCGGCGAACACCTCCTGCTCCGAGAGCCCCGGGCCGAGCCCGAGCTCATCGCCGAGCCGCAGGTGGGCCGGGATGTCGGCGAACAGCTCCTGCACCGAGCCGACGCCGATCGTCGCCAGCATCTCGCGGCGATCTTCTTCGGTGACCGACGTATACCGACTCACGAAAGGCTCGCTTGGTAGGCACCGGCATCCATCAGCGACTCGGTCTCGGAGGGATCCGACAGCCTGACCCTGACCAGCCAGCCCTCGCCGTAGGGATCCTCGTTCATCGTCTCTGGCTTGTCGCCGAGCGCCTGGTTGACCTCGACTACCTCCCCCGACAGCGGCGCGAACACGTCGGAGACGGCCTTGACGGACTCGACCTCGGTGTAGGACTCGTCCTTCTGGACCTGCGCCCCCACGCTCGGCGGATCGAAGAACACGACTTCACCGAGCGCATCCTGCGCGTACCAGGTGATGCCGAAGGTCGCCTGGTCCGGCTGGGCGGGATCGATCCGAGCCCAGTCGTGCTCGGCGTGGTAGAGCAGGTCGTCCGGGTACGAGGCTTCGGCCATTCAGGCTCCCTTTCGATATAGAGGCTTGCTCGACACGACGGCGACCCGGCTCCTGCCCCGGACGTCGATCTGCAATCGCGTGCCGGGCTCGGCGAGCTCGCTGGCCACGTACGCCATCCCGATCCCCCGCTCCAGGCACGGGGAGAACGTTCCGCTGGTGACCACTCCGCCGCCCAGGACGGGATTTCCCTGACGCGCGATCCCGGAACCATCGATCATGAACGGCACCAGGCGCTCGGCCGGGCCGGCGGCGCGAACGCGGGCGATCGCCTCGGCGCCGATGAATCCGGTCTCCTCCTTGCAGCACCAGCCGAGGCCCGCTCCGATCGGGTCGCGATGCTCCGACAGATCGTTGCCGTAAAGGTGAAAGCAGGCCTCGAGCCGGAGCGTGTCGCGCGCGCCGAGTCCCGCCGGCTGCGCACCGGCCGCGACCAGCGCGTCCCAGACCGCCGCGGCGTCGGCCGGATTCAGCAGCAGTTCGACGCCGTCTTCGCCCGTGTAACCGGTGCCGCAGACCAGCGCCGCGGCGCCCGCGACGCTGCGCAGGCAGCAGTGCATCCGCGAGGGCAGCGAGCCGTCGGCGAGCCCGCCGACCAGACCGCGGGCCTCCGGCCCCTGGACCGCCAGCATCGCGAACCGATCCAGCACGTCGATCACCTCGACGTCGAACTCCGACGCGTGCGCCTTCAGCCAGGCCAGATCCTCGCCGTGGTTCGCCGCGTTGGTGATGAGCAAGTACTCGCACTCGGCCAGGCGGTAGGTGAAGAGGTCGTCGAGCACGCCGCCGTCCTCCCGGCAGAGCAGGCTGTACTGGGAGCCGCCCTCGGGCAGTCGGCGGACCTCGTTGGAGAGCATCCGCTGCACGAAGCGCGTGGCGTCCGGGCCCCGGATCTCGACCTGGCCCATGTGGGAGACGTCGAACACCCCGGCGGCGGTGCGGACGGCAAGATGCTCGTTCCTGATTCCGGTGTATTGGACGGGCATCTCCCACCCGGCGAACGGCACGAGCTTCGCCCCGGCGGCGACGTGCCGGTCGTAGAGCGGGGTGCGACGGATCTCGGTGTCGGCGGCAAGAGACACTGGAGATGAGGCTACAAGGCCGCGCCCCCGTACCCCGGGCCCCGCTCAGCGGCGCCGCCTGGGAGCGCTGTGGGCCGCGCGGCGCACCCGCGCCGCCGGGACGATCCGGAGAAAGTGCACGACCGTGGCCTTGTTGCCGGCGCGGTCGGCCACGGCCACGGTCAGCTTGTACAGCCCGGGCCGGCGGTAGACGTGGAATTTCCCGTGGCCGATCTTCGCCTTGAAGCCGTCGCCCCAGTTGACGTTGACGTAGGCGACCCCCGAGGAGGCGGCGGGCGGCTCGGGCGGCCGCACATCGCTGTAGCGCACCTGCAGGCGCACTGCCGCGCCCACGCGCCGGCGCCCGCTGAGCCTGACCCGTGCGCTCGGAGCGATCGTGTCCACCAGCACGGTGGCGGGGCTGGCCGGGCGCGCCACGCCGACCGGGTTCAACGCCGTCACCTGATAGACGTGCGGCCCCTCGGACAAGGGGACGGCCGGGCGGTAGGCGGTCGCGCCC
>JALYXK010000238.1 GCA_030947145.1 Actinomycetota bacterium | reverse complement strand
CCAGGTCGGTGTCGGTGCCGGCGAGGGCCTGATGGGCATCGATCCCGCAGTAGCGCGAGGCGGGCAGGGCCGCATTCGGGCAGCGGCGCCCGTTGGTGAGGATCGCGGCGCAGCGTCCCTGGAGCTGGTCGTCCTGCTCGTAACCGTGCTCGGCCTCCTCGGCCGCGAACTCGGTCTCCGAGCGGATGTCGATTCGCCAGCCGGTCAGACGGGCGGCCAGGCGAGCGTTCTGTCCCTCCCGGCCGATGGCCAGCGACAGCTGATCGTCGGGGACGATCACCGTGGCCTGCTTGTTGTCGTCGTCCACCAGAACCTCGCGGACGCGGGCGGGTGAGAGCGCCTTGGCCACGAACCGGGCGGGCTCGTCGTTGTAGGGAATGATGTCGATCTTCTCGCCGCGCAACTCGGAGACGACCATCCGCACGCGGGAACCGCGCGGGCCGACGCAGGCGCCGACCGGGTCGACGCCATCGACGTGCGAGACGACGGCGATCTTCGAGCGGTACCCGGGCTCGCGGGCCACACCAGTGATCTCGACGAGACCGTCGGCAATCTCCGGCACCTCGAGTTCGAACAGCGACTTGATCAGCTCCGGATCACGCCGGGACACGATGATGCTCGGTCCCTTGGTGGAGTTGGAGACGTCCTTGATCACGGCCTTGATGCGCTGCGAGTGGTCGTAGCGCTCGCCGTCGACCTGCTCGGACTTCGGCAGCAGGGCCTCGACCCGCTCGCGCAACTGCACGAGCGTGTAGCGGGAATCGGACTGCTGGACGATCCCGGTGATCAGCTCGCCGACTCGGTCGCGGTATTCCTCGAACATCATGTCGCGCTCGGCCTCGCGGATCCGCTGCAGGATCACCTGCTTGGCGGTCTGGGCGGCGATCCGCCCGAAGTCGTGCGGGGTGACATCCTCGGTCTCGATCTGATCCTCGTACTCCTTGAGCTTCTCGAGGTCGATCTCGGGCTCCGGTGGCTCGCGCATCTCCCCGGTCTCCGGGTCGACCGTCGGCGTCTGGTCGGTGGTCGCCTCAACCAGCAGCTGCTCCTCGAGCTCCGGCGGGATCTTCAGCTCCCAGACCTTGAAGTCACCGCTCTCGCGGTCCATCTCGACCTTCGCGTACGGAGCCGAGCCGGGCGTCTTCTTATAGGCCGATAGGAGCGCATCCTCGAGCGCTTCCATCAGCTTCTCGTGGGAGATGTTCTTCTCCGCCGCGAGTCCGCGCACGGCTTCTACGATTTCTCTCGACATAGTTCAGTCTCCGGGAACTAGGTTTGAGCGGATGATCTGGTCGTATGGGATCGAGACGATGCCGCCTCCCGCGGCAATCGTCACTTCCTCTTCGGAGGCGCCGACCAGCTCTCCGGTCACGCTGACCGACCGCTTCGCGGTCGGTGCCCCCTGCGGTCGCGCGCCGTCACCGCGCAGCCGCACCCGAGCGTGCCGTCCGAGAAACCGCGTGTAGTGCTGCGGCTTGGTCAGCGGGCGGTCCTGCCCGGGCGAGGACACCTCGATGCTGTAGCGCTCACGATAGTCGCCCAGCGCCACGGTAACCCGCTCGCAGAGTGCGAGCGTCACGCCATCGGGGTGATCGATGAACAGTCGTAGCGTGCCGCCGGAGACGACCTCCGCGAGCAGCACCTCGACGTCCGGTTCGCTGCTGGCGAGCCGGACTTCGATCTCTGTCTGGAGTGCACTACTCACGTTCTCCTCCGTCGTAAAACTCATAAAAAAAAGCGGGCGAGCGCCCACTTCCGGTACTGCCGCCGGGATCGCCCGACGCGAAAGCTGTTCCCCCAGGTTAGCACCGGATCTGAGGGCGCGCCGCCCATGGTCGGCGACTTTCAGCCGGCTCCGGCGCCGTGCCGAAGGCTGCGACGACGGCGACGAAACCGTCGCGATCGGCGGAAGGTCATCCGCCGCGCGTCGCGGCCCGGGCCCTCGCCTGATCGCGGTAGCGGCGGTAATCCGTGCGCGAGGGCTGCATGAAGGCGGCCAGCGCGAGCGGCTGGCGCGCCTCGGCGTGGCGGCCGAGCATCTGCAGGCTGCGACCGAGGCAGAACAGCGCGAAGTCATTGGTCGGGGCCCGGTCGATCACCGCCTGGAACTCCGCGGCGGCCGCTTCGTAGCGCTGGGCGTGAAACAGCGCGCGGCCGAGAGCTTCGCGGATCGAGGTCTTGTCCGGCGCCAGGTCCCGCACCCGCGTGAGCGGGATCACCGCCTGGTGATGGTGGCCAGCCTCCAGCAGCTCCATGCCGCGTCGGTAGAGGTCGTACACGTCGTCCACGATGAGAATTTTATGACGCGTGGGAGCGGCGCAGGAAAGTTCCCTCGCCCGGCAGCGGAGGCAGCGCCCACCAGGCTCGCAACCGGCC
>JALYXK010000217.1 GCA_030947145.1 Actinomycetota bacterium | reverse complement strand
GGGCCGGTCTCGTTCATGCGCGGCGCCGACGCGTGGGCCGGGTCGATCAAGTCGGGCGGAGGAACGCGTCGGGCGGCCAAGATGGTCGTGCTCGACGTCGACCATCCCGATATCCGCGAGTTCATCTGGTGCAAGGCCAAGGAGGAGGACAAGGCCGCGGCGCTGCGTGACGCCGGCTTCGACATGTCGATCGACGGCGACGGCTTCCACTCGATCCAGTACCAGAACGCCAACAACTCGGTGCGGGTCACCGACGAGTTCATGCGGGCGGTCGAGAACGACGAGGACTGGCATCTGATCGCGCGCACGACCGGGGAGCCGGTCGGCGAGGCGATCCCGGCTCGCGAGCTGATGAAGGAGATCGCCGAGGCGGCATGGCGCTGCGCTGATCCGGGCGTCCAGTACGACACCACCATCAACCAGTGGCACACCAGCCCCAACTCGGGCCGGATCAACGCGTCGAACCCGTGCTCCGAGTACATGCACGTGGACGATTCGGCCTGCAACCTGGCCTCGCTCAACCTGATGAAGTTCCGTCAAGCCGACGGGACCTTCGACGTCGAAGCGTTCCAGCACGCGGTCGACATCGTCTTCCTCGCGCAGGAGATCATCGTCTCGCCGTCCAGCTATCCGACCCGACAGATCGCCACCAACGCCCGGGCGTTCCGTCAGCTGGGCCTGGGTTACGCCAATCTGGGCGCCTACCTGATGGCCGACGGCGTGCCGTACGACTCCGACGCCGGCCGCGGGACCGCGGCCGCGGTCACCGCGCTGATGACCGGGCGCGGATACCTCTCCTCGGCGCGGATCGCCGCCTCGATGGGGCCGTATGAGCGTTATGCCGAGAACCGCGAGGCCCACAACGCGGTGATGCGCATGCACCGCGACGCGTCGCGGGCGATCCCCGACTCCTCGTGCATCGACACGGCGTTGCTGCACGCGGCCCGGACGACCTGGGACGAGGCGGTCATCGCCGGTGAGGAGCACGGCTATCGCAACGCACAGGCCACGGTGCTCGCCCCCACCGGAACGATCAGCTTCCTGATGGACTGCGATACGACCGGCGTCGAGCCGGACTTCTCGCTGGTGAAGTTCAAGGAGTTGGTCGGTGGCGGCCAGATGACGATCGTCAACCGGACGGTCCCCCTCGCGCTGCAGACGCTCGGCTACAACGAACAGCAGAGCGAGCAGATCCTGGCCTACGTCAACGACCACAGCACGATCGTGGGCGCACCCGGACTGGCCGAGGAGCACATGCCGGTGTTCGATGTCGCCGTCGGCGAGCGGGCGATCTCGCACATGGGTCACATCAAGATGATGGGCGCGGTCCAGCCGTTTCTCAGCGGCGCGATCTCCAAGACGGTCAACCTGCCGGAGACCGCGACCGTCGACGACATCGCGGACGCTTACCTCCAGGCCTGGCAGCTCGGGATCAAGGCCCTGGCGATCTACCGCGACGGCTCCAAGACCGCGCAGGCGCTGCGGACCGACGCGCAGAAGGACGCGCCGGCACCGGCCACCACCGAGGCCGACATCGACAAGGCCGTGGCCGAGGCTCTGGCCCAGGCACCCCCGAAGCGGCGGCGGATGCCGCGCGAGCGCGAGTCGATCACTCACAAGTTCTCGATCGGCGGGCACGAGGGCTACATCACCGCCGGGAAGTACGAGGACGGATCGATCGGCGAGATCTTCCTGACCGATATCGGCAAGGAAGGCTCGACCCTGCGCGGGATGATGAACTCGTTCGCGACGGCGATCTCGATCGCCCTCCAGTACGGCGTCCCGCTCGAGACGCTCGTGCGCAAGTTCAGCTACATGCGCTTCGAGCCCGAGGGCATGACCTCCAACCCGGAGATCCCGTTCGCCAAGTCGATGCCCGACTACATCATGCGCTGGCTCGCCTCGCGCTTCCTCGACGCCGATCTGCAGGAAGAGCTGGGCATCCTGACGCCGGCGGTCCGGGCTCGGCAGGCCGCCCAGGACGCGGCGAGCTCGCACTCGAGCGACACGGCCCGGCCCGAGTCGGCCAAGAGGCCATCCTCCGGTGGCGGCAACGGTAACGGCGGCACGAGCACGGCGCCGCGCCCGGCCACCTCGGCGCTGACCGACAGCCCGCCGGTGCTTCCCGCGGCCCGCAAGGGCCTCGATCTCGGGCCGGCCTGTCAGCAGTGCGGCGGGATGATGCAGCGCACGGGCAGCTGCTACACGTGCTCCAGCTGCGGGTTCAACACCGGCTGCGGCTGACTGACGGCCGGCGGAGGCCGGGCCAGGGGAGGCCGCCGTCAGTAATAGTCCTGAATTTGGATCGAGTACCGGGCCTGGTCGGAACCGGGTGAGACCTTGATCTCGAACAGGCCCGGGCCGGCGCGGATCGTCTGCGTGTTATCGCTGCCGTTGTTGAGGTCGAAGGTGCTCAGCGTGGTGCCGTTGTGCGGGTTGACCACCTCCGCGTGGGGTGGCCCGGAGCAGAACACGAAGAGGGTGCAGCTGCCCCGGTAACTCATGGTGTAGACCACGCGCCACTGGTCGCCCAGGATCCGGAAGACCACCGAATGCCCACTGGCGTCCCCAGCGAACGACGTGAGCGGTCGCCAGCGTGGGGTCTCGGCGACCGAAAGCGTGACTCTCGCCCTCGGCGGCGCGAGGCTGCCGGCGGCCGGCGACTGACGGGTCACGGTCCCCGGTCGCTCCCCGGGCGCCGGCACCGGCACGACGCTCGAGCGCAAGTTCTGCCCGCTCAACGCCGACCGGGCGGCGAAGCTGTCCTGGCCCACCACCAGCGGGACCTGGACCGGTTTCGGGCCCTGGCTGAGCACCACCCGGACCGTGGCGCCGCCGTCGACCCGCCGCCCGGGGGCCGGTGTCTGCGTGATCGCCGTCCCGCGGGGCCGGCCGGCGTAGCGGTCGATATAGGCGGCCTTGAGGTCCGATCGCCTGAGCGAGGCGGCCACCGCCGACCGGCTCAAGCCGTGCAAATTCGGCACGCTCACCTGACGCCGGCCAGCCAGCAGGATCCCGGCCACGACCATCCCGGCGATCAGCAGCAGCACCAGCCCGAACAGCGCCAGCGTACGCCGGCGCCCGGCCGGATTGACGTTGCGGCGGGCCGAGCGCCTCGGTGCCAGCCGAGTACGGTCAACCGCGTCCTGCGGTCGGTCGAGCAATCCGGTCGGGCTGGTTGGGGCCTCCGTTTCGCCGCGCGCGGGCTCTCCGGCCCCGGCGGTCCCATTTCCGGGATCGGGTGTGGCGACGCCGGCTGCCGCCGCTGCGACGCCAGCTGCACGAGCGCCGTTCCCGACGGCCGAGCGCGCCTGCGGGATCACGGCGGCGGGCACGTACGCCACCGCGCCGCGGCGTGAGGACGCGCCGCCAGGGTCCGGTGTGGCGCGACCGCCGCGCGTCCTGCCCCGGCCGCCGGGCCGGCCGCGTGCCGACGCTGCCGAACGACGGGCGTCGGCGAGTGCGTCCGCCATCGCCCCGCCTTCGGGAAATCGCTTCTCAGGCTTCTTGGCCAGCGCGCGCTCGATCACGTCGGCCAGCGCCCGGGGCGTGTGCTCGGGCAGCGCCGGCGGCGGATCCTGCAGATGACGCAACGCCAGCTCCACCGCCGAGTTTCCGGTGAACGGCGGCTGACCGGCGACCATCTCGTAGAGCACGACGCCGACGCTGTAGATATCCGTGGCGGGGGTGGTGGGCAGGCCCCGGGCCTGCTCGGGAGCCATGTATCGGGGCGTGCCCACGACAGTGGCCACGGCGCCATCGCTAGTCCCCTCCGCGAGCCGGGCGACGCCGAAGTCGCCGACCTTGACCTGATCGCGCTCTGAGATCAGGATGTTGGCGGGCTTGACGTCGCGGTGGATGATCCGCTCCGCGTGCGCGCGGGCAAGCGCGCGGCAGAGCTGCTCGGCGATCGCGGCGGCATCCCAGGGCGCCAGCGGCCCACGTCGCAACCGGCTGGCCAGGCTCTCTCCCTCGACCAGTTCCGAGACGTAGTACAGGCCCTCCGGAGCGTGGCCGACGTCGAAGATCTGCACGATCCCCGGATCGCTGACACGGGCGAGCAGCTGCGCCTCGCGCTCGAAGCTTCCAACCCAGTCGGGGTCCTCGGCCCACCACGGCTTGATCACCTTGACCGCGACCACGCGCGCCAGGCGCCGGTCGAGACCTCGGTACACACGCCCGAACGCGCCCTCGCCGATCACGGCGTGGAGCTCGTAGCGGCCATCCAGGGCACGGCCGGAAAGATCAGGGGCGTAGGGCATACGGCGGTCAGTCAGCTCACGGGTTCTCCGGACCCTCACATGATCGTGCATTACAGTCACCGCGTGTCCGGGGTGCACCCGCGAGGATGAGATTTGACGAGGCCGCCTCGAGGCGTCTGCTGGCCAGCTACCGGACCCCCGACATAGTCAGGCAGCGCGAGCTCGTGCTCGAAGCGCTCGCTCCAGGGCCCGGCGAGCGCGTGCTCGACATCGGCTCCGGTCCTGGCCTGCTGGCCCACGAACTGGCTCACGCGGTCGGACCCGAGGGGTCGGTCGCCGGAATCGATCTCAGCGAGAACATGCTCGCCCTGGCCCGAGAGCTCGAGCCGGGGCCCGGACAGGCTGCGATCACGCTCGCGGTGGCCGACGCCGGCGAGCTTCCCTTTCCCCCGGCGAGCTTCGACGCGGTCCTCTCGACCCAGGTCTACGAATACGTGCCGGACATGCCCCGAGCGCTGGCGGAGGCCCGGCGCGTGCTGAGGCCCGGCGGCCGGATACTGATCCTCGACACCGACTGGGACTCGCTGGTTTGGCATGCCACCGACGAGGACCTCAGAGGGCGGATCCTCAGCGCCTGGGATGAGCACCTGGCCGACCCGTACCTGCCTCGCAAGCTGCCGCGGCTGCTGCGAGACGCCGACTTTTCGCTGCGGAAGTGCGCGGCGATCCCGCTGCTCAACTACGGCTATGACCGGAACACCTTCAGCGCGAACCTGATCGAGATGGTCGCCTCGTTCGTGCCCCAGCACCAGGGCGTCACGGAGGCCGACGCGAGCGCGTGGGCGGAGGACCTGAAGAGTCTGGGCCAGGACTATTTCTTCAGTCTCAACCGCTACCTGTTCGTCGCCGGCCGGCCGTAGTGAGACCGGACGGCGGTGAACGTGGCTAGGACTGCGGCTGCGGCACGATCCGGATGTATGGACGGGGCTCTTCCCAGCCGTCCGGGTAGATCTCCTTGGCCTGGTCGTTGGAGACCGAGCCGGCGATGATCACGTCGTCGCCCTGCTCCCACTGGGCCGGGGTGGCCACCTTGTGCTTGGCGGTCAGCTGCAGCGAGTCGATCACCCGGAGCACCTCGTCGAAGTTGCGTCCGGTCGTCATCGGATAGACGAGGATCAGCTTGATCTTCTTGTCGGGCCCGATCACGAAGACGTTGCGAACCGTCTGGTTGTCGGCCGGGGTCCGATCCTTGGGATCACCGGACACGCTCGCCGGGAGCATGTCGTAGGCCTTGGCGACCGAGAAGTCGCTGTCGCTGATGATGGGGTAGTTGGGCGCGGTGCCCTGTGTGTCGGCGATGTCGTCAGACCATTTCGTGTTGGCCTCGACGGGGTCGATGGACAGGCCGATGATCTTCACGCCGCGCTTGTCGAACTCGGGCTTGATGCTGGCCATATAACCGAGCTCAGTGGTGCATATCGGCGTGAAGGACTTGGGATGCGAGAACAGCACTCCCCAGGAGTCGCCGAGCCACTCGTGAAAGCTGAGTTTGCCTTCGGTCGTCTCCGCTTCGAAGTCGGGGGCGGTTGATCCAATCTGCAGGGTCATCTTCACTCTCCT
>JALYXK010000205.1 GCA_030947145.1 Actinomycetota bacterium | reverse complement strand
GCGACCAGCTGGGGATCTCCTGGTGCGCTTACACCGCGCCGCATTCGACGCTCGACAACATCGAAACCTCGGGCGAGTACCTGGTGTACGCGATCCGCACCATGCACGCGCTGGCGGGCCGGCGGATCGCGGTCATGGGCCACAGTCAGGGCGGGATGTCGATGCGCTGGGCGCTGCGGTTCTGGCCCGACACCCGCCCGATGGTCGAGACGTGATCGGCTTCTCCGGCTCCAATCACGGGACCACCGTCCTGCCCCGGGCCCTGTGCGACGCGGGCTGCCCGCCGGCGGACTGGCAGCAGATCGCCGGGTCCAACTTCATCCCGGCGCTGAACAGCCGCACCGAGACCTTCCCGGGGATCTCCTACACGGAGGTCTACACCCACGCCGACGAGGTCGTGCAGCCGAACTCGGGCGCCAACGCCAGCGCCGCATACCGGCGGCGGCCAGATCACTGACGTGGCCACCCAGGCCATCTGCCCCAGCGATCTACCAAGGGGATCGCCAGCCTCGGGATCCGACCCCGGCGGGCGGGTGGCTATCGGCTGACCGCGACGCGTACGGGGTGCGCGACGGCTTCGAAGCTGCTGCGCATTCGGCGCTGAGGGTCTACGCGGCGTCGCGGCGCGTGTGCCGCTCGCACCCGTGACAGATGCAGTGACGGCCGTGCACGGGCGAGACGTCGAGCCCGCTCATCGTCTGATGACGCTGCGGCTCCGAGCCCCGGGCCGAGCGTGGGCGGTCGCTGGACACGCGGCCGGTGGGCTGGGGGCGCGGGGCCCCGGTGCGGAATTTCACTCGCCAATTCATTCCTGATGGCTCCGATACGCCATACCCTCTATCTCGGCATTTCCCTGCGGGAACTGAGCGAAGTTTCTACGGACCCTCGGACGTAGAGCCGCTCGAACGCCTCGCGCGAGGCGTCGAGCTTGCGCCGGGACTCGGCGACCGCCCACCGCCGGGTGTCGCGATCGACCGCCAGCACCAGCCAGCCCTGCCCAGCCTCGCCGCTCAGCTCGATCAGCAGGGTGTCCCGATTGTGCTCCACGCGCAGCCGATGGCAGGGGTTGCCGTCCTCATGGAGGCTTCGCGGCTTTGCCGCCGAGGGGTCCGCGACGAACGAGGTCCAGCGCGAACGTGGCGGAGGGTGATCGGGGCGGTCGGGCATCGGGCTCGCCACTCAGGCTAATGCACCCCGAGGCGTCCCCGGCGCGTAGTCTTGCTCCCGGCGGACGATCCCGGAAAGCACGAAGAAGGAGCACCGCGGATGAGCACAAGAGTGCCGACTGCACCCCTCGAGGGCATGATGATGCGCACCCCGTTGCTGGTGCGCTCGATCGCCGAACGGGCGGGGCAGGTGTTCACCTCGCGCGAGGTGGTCAGCCTGACCGCGAACGGCGTCGAGCGCACGACCTACGGAGAGGTGCTCGCGCGGGCCCGACGGCTGGCCAGCGCTCTGCACGAGCTGGGCATCCGGCCCGGGGATCGCGTCGCCACGTTCGGCTGGAATTCCCGGCGCCACCTCGAGCTCTACCTCGCCGTCCCCTCGATGGGCGCGGTCCTGCACACGCTGAACATCCGCCTGTTCGAGGAGGACCTCCGGTACATCGTCGCCCACGCCGAGGATCGGGTGATCTTCCTCGACGCCTCGCTGGCCGAGCAGATGCCGCGCTTCGACGGCGTGGAGCACGAGATTCTGATGCCCGACGCCGACACCGGGCGCGAGGGGGCGCTCGACTACGAGGAGCTGGTCGCCTCCGGTGATGAGTCGTTCTCGTTCCCCGAGGTCGACGAGAACTCGGCGGCGGCGATGTGTTACACGAGCGGCACCACCGGCTCCCCGAAGGGGGTCGTCTACTCGCATCGGTCGACCGTGCTGCACACGCTGGTCACCAACCAGGCCGACGGGGTGGGGCTGCGGGAGCACGACGCCGTGCTGCCGATCGTGCCCATGTTCCACGCCAACGCCTGGGGGCTGCCCTACGCGGCGGCGATGGCCGGCAGCAAGCTGGTGCTCCCCGGCCCGCGAATGGACCCCGCCTCGCTGGCCGAGCTCATCCGCGAGGAGGCGGTCACGGTCTCCGGCGCAGTGCCCACGATCTGGCAGGGGATCGCCCAGCTCGACCCGCAGCCCGACCTGTCGTCCGTCGATCGCCTGGTCTGCGGCGGCTCGGCCGTGCCCGAGAGCCTCATGCGCCTCTACGACGATCGCTTCGGCGTCCAGATCGTCCAGGCCTGGGGGATGACCGAAACGAGCCCGATGGCCTCGATCAGCCGGGTCCCCCCCGGCGGTCCCGAGGGCGATGCGGCCTATGCGCTGCGCGCCACCCAGGGGCGAGTGGTCCCGCTGGTGGACTTCCGGATCGATGAGGAATCGGGAGGTGAGCTGCAGGTTCGCGGGCCGACCGTGGCCCGCGCCTACTACGGCGATGAGTCCGGCGCGGCGAAGTTCACCGAGGACGGCTGGCTGCGCACCGGCGACGTGGCCGAGGTGACGGACGGTGCGGTGATCAAGCTGGTCGACCGGACCAAGGATCTGGTCAAGTCCGGCGGCGAATGGATCAGCTCGGTCGATCTCGAGAACGCGATCATGGCCCACCCGGACGTGCTCGAGGCGGCGGTGGTGGCCGTGCCCGACGAGCGCTGGGGCGAGCGCCCGTGCGCCTGCGTCGTGCGCTCGCAGGGCAGCTCGCTCGACGGCGAGGGCCTGCGCGGGTTCCTCGGCGAGCGGGTGGCCAAGTGGTGGCTGCCCGAGCGGGTCGAGTTCATCACCGAGGTTCCCAAAACCTCGGTGGGGAAGTTCGACAAGAAGGTCCTGCGCGCGCAGATCGCCGACGGCACGCTCGAGACGGGCTGAGCGGTCCGTACTCCGGGATAAACCGGCTAGGCGGGGACGATCTGGTCCAGTCGCCCGACGATCGCTTCCGCGTACCGGACGAACGGGGCGTAGTCGAAGATCGCCTTCAGGTCGAGGGTCGCGCCGGCGGGGTCGGCGGCCAGCAGCTCGCGCAGCGGGGTGCGCTGGTCGAGGGCCTGCTGGGCGAGGCGCTGCACGACGCGGTAGGCCTCGTCGCGGGACAGCGAGCCCGTTTCCACCAGCGCCAGCAGCACCCGCTGGGAGAACAGGGCGCCGTAGGTCAGGTCGAGGTTGCCGCGCATCCGCTCGGCGTCGAGCACCATCCCCTGCGCCAGCGCGATGCACCGGCGCTGCATGTGGTCGAGCAGGGTGGTCGAGTCGGGCAGGATGACCCGCTCGACCGAGGAGTGCGAGATGTCCCGCTCGTGCCAGAGGGCGACGTTCTCCAGTCCCGCCTGGGCGTTCCCCCGGAGGATGCGGGCCAGCCCGGCGACCTGCTCGGACTTGATCGGGTTGCGCTTGTGGGGCATCGCGCTCGAGCCCTTCTGGCCGGCCCCGAAAGGCTCCTGCACCTCCGCGACCTCGGTGCGGGCGAGGTGCCGGAGCTCGGTGGCGAACCGCTCGAGTCCGGCGCCGGCCAGGGCGATCGCCTGCAGCAGCTCGGCGTGGCGGTCGCGGGCCACGACCTGGGTCGAGACGGGCTCGCGCTCGAGCCCGAGGCGGGCCAGCACCCGCGCCTCGAAGTCCGGCGAGGTGGCGCTGTAGGTCCCGACCGCCCCCGAGATCGCTCCCACCGCAGCCTGGGCGAACGCGCGCTCCAGCCGGACCGCGTTGCGCTCGGCCTCGAACGCGAAGCCCGCGAGCTTGATCCCGAACGTCGTCGGCTCGGCGTGGATGCCGTGGGTGCGCCCGACGCAGAGCGTGGCCCGGTGCTCCCGGGCCCGCGCGGCCAGCGCCGCCACCAGCTCCCGCGCCCCCGGCAGCACGAGCTCTCCGACTCGGCGCAGCTGCAGGGCCAGCCCGGTGTCGAGCACGTCGCTGGAGGTGAGACCGTGGTGGATCCAGCGCCCGGCCGGGCCGGCCGAGGCCGCGAGCACATCGACGAACGCCGCGGTGTCATGGTCGGT